>CAYXJI010000125.1:0-9940 GCA_964465175.1 uncultured Burkholderiaceae bacterium
GGCAAACGTAGCTTAGAGCTCAGTTCCGACGAGCTTATGGCGGCCAACCAAAATTTGCGTCAGGAAGCTGAATTACGACAACAAGTCATGCAAACTTTGCGCCAAACGGCCAATGAAGTTTTGGCGCAACTAGGCAAGCGCTTAGCCGACAACGACAGCCTAGAAAATCTCAGTACCCTACTCGCCAATTTGGTCAGCGATGTGCTCAATACGCGCGATGAATTACAAAAGGCCTTAGCTGCCATCGAAAATCAACAAGTCGCCTTAGATCAACATGCGATTGTCAGCATCACAGACGCCGCCGGGAATTTAATCTATGCCAATGATAAATTCTGTCATATTAGCCAATATCCTCGCGAGGAATTAATAGGACAAAACCACCGCGTGGTCAATTCCAAATTGCACAGTCAAGCATTTTTTGCGGCGATGTGGGGCACCATTACGCAGGGCAAAGTGTGGCATGGAGAAATTCGTAATCGAGCGAAAGATGGCAGCATGTATTGGACTAGCGCCACCATCGTGCCATTTTTGGATAGCGATAAAAAACCCTATCAATACATCTCCATTCGCACCGACATTACCCAAGAACGCATGCTCAAAGAAGAGATAGAGTCGAGTAAGCAATTACTGCAGAACGTGATGAACACGCTAGGCGAAGGTGTCTACACCTTAGATGCCAACGGTCTCTGCACATTTGTCAATCCAGAAGCTGAGAAAATTTTAGGCTGGCGGCTCGATCAGTTGGTTGGAAAAAATCTTCATACAGTGATTCACTCGCAAAAAAGCACAGGCGAAATGCTGTCTCATGCAGATTGTCCGATAAGTAAAGCCGTCAGTTCAGGAAAAGTATTTCGTTCGGATCAAGAATACTTTCAGCACCAGTCAGGTCGTTTATTTCCTATTGCCATAGTCGCCTCACCTATCTTCGAGAACGGAGAAATTGTCGGTTCTGTCGCAGCATTTCAAGATATTACAGCACGCCTTGCTACCGACCTAGCCTTGCGCGAAAGCGAAAATAAGCAACGCATGATCTTAGACAACGCGGCCGACGCCGTATTTGTCGCTGGCAAAAATGAACGCTGGATCTATGTGAATGATCGTGCGCTCGACATGTTGAAATTTAGTCGGGAGGAATTAATTGGGCGTTGCATATACGATCTACTACCCGAGCAATTCAGAGCACTATCGAAAGAAAGTTTTACGACGCGTTTGCAATCAGAAAAAATCATGCGCCAAGAAATTCGTCTCTTGCAAAAGAATGGCGAATTTATTCCGGTGGAAATGAGTGCCGCACTTTTACCCGACGGTAGTATTTATGGCTCCTGCCGTGACATCACCAGCCGCAAAGAATTTGAAGCCGCGTTAATACGTGCCAAGGTCGGTGCGGAAGAAGCGAGTAAGGCCAAAAGCGAATTTTTGGCCACAATGAGCCATGAAATTCGTACCCCCATGAACGGCATCATAGGCATGACGGAATTAACGCTGGATTCAGAGCTCACCACACAACAGCGAGAATATCTCGAACTGGTCAAAGCGTCCTCGAATTCACTGTTAGAAATCATTAATGATATTTTAGATTTTTCCAAAATTGAATCGGGCAAATTGACACTAGAAGCAATTGAATTTTCAATTCGAGACTTAGTGGCTGCCATGTTAAAGGCCTCTGCCATTCGAGCTGACAAAAAAAATATAGAACTCGTGTATCAAATCGACCCTGAGCTGCCAGAAATCTTAATCGGCGATCCTGGCAAATTACGTCAAATTTTAAGTAATTTGTTGGTCAATGCGATTAAATTTAGCGACCGAGGTAGCATCACGATCGATATTAATTTGGTCGAGTTACAAGAGACTAAGGCTCGCATCCATTTTTCAGTCACTGATCAAGGGATAGGTATAGAAGAACAAAAATTAAGCCATATTTTCCAACCATTTAGCCAAGCAGATGCATCGACCACACGCAAATATGGCGGCACCGGATTAGGTCTTTCAATTTCTTCGCGCTTAGCACAAGCGATGCATGGACAACTACAGGTCGATAGCACGGTGGGAAAAGGGAGTTGCTTCTATTTCTCAGCGGATTTTGGCGTCAGCGCAGCCAATTTCAACGCGACATCATCGATGACCAGCATGCAATCCATGCATCTACAAGGTCTTAGTGTCTTAGTGGTAGATGATAACCCCATCAATCAACGCTATCTCCACGACACATTACGCAATTGGCAGATGGAGGTCGCTATCGCAAGCGGCGCCAAAGAGGCGTTGGCGATACTCCAGCAAACCGCGCGAGAACATTTTGACTTGATCTTACTCGATGCCTGTATGCCAGAAGTCGACGGATTTACTTTAGCAAAGCAGATTCAAGAAACCAAGCTGTTGGGCAATGCCAAGATGTTGATGTTGTCGTCTGCCGCATCGACTGATGATGCACAAAAATGTGAGGCGATGGGAATCGCTGGCTATATTCGCAAACCCATTAGCCAACGTGAATTACAGATGGCGATGGAAGCGGTATTTCAAGGAATAGCGACCGGCGCCATTCATTACATTCAATTGGCGTCAAGCGAATCGCGGGATGAGCTAGCGCCCCTCAAAGTCTTGGTGGCGGAAGACAATGAAATCAATCAAAAACTCGCTATCAGCTTGTTAAAAAAATGGGGCCACCATTCTGATATTGCGGAAAATGGCTGCATTGCCATTGAAAAGTTTTCGGCTAATCACTATGACGTCATATTGATGGATATGCAGATGCCCATCATGGGCGGCATCGAGGCGACTCAAATCATTCGTACGCTTGAACAGGATACTCGGCATATCCCTATTATTGCGATGACCGCCAACGCCATGCCAGGTGATAGAGAGCGGTGCATCGAAGCCGGCATGGATGCGTATTTATCGAAACCCATCAAGGCCGACAGTCTGAAAGAACTACTAGATGGCATTCGAACGGCGCTAGCGTCACCTGCACCAGATTCGACAGATGCGGTGCATGAACAACACAAACTGCTGGCACCAACTCAAACCGAGCCTTTGAATAGCCTCTCTTTTGACTTCGATCAAGCGATCTTAGAAGGCGATGAAGAAGTCATACAAATTATATGTCCTATGTTTTTGAACGCCTGCGACCAACAGGTGGACGAAATACGCACGGCGCTACGCAATGCGGATGCCGAACTGCTGCACCGGAGCGCGCATACCTTCAAAGGTCTCGTTGCAAATTTTTGCGCCAAACCGATAGAGCAGCTAGCAAAGGCCTTGGAGCAAAAAGGAAAGCAAAACGACTTTTCAGATACTGAACATTTATTCGCCGAGATGCTCGTATTGATAGCGCCACTAAAGCGTGCGTTAAGCAATTATTTGGAGCGCAATCCCTAAGCGAGACTATGCCCAAATAGGACCTTGCTAGGCTAAATTTTGTGACTAAACTTTAACCTAGATTTTCCATTAGGCGCACCTGCGGTGCTATTGGCGTGCTGACGGCGCATTTTCGCTGCTCTTCGTTGCTAATAGCTCGCTATTAGCGCCTCATTCGCACCAAAACTATCTCGAAAAGTGCATCCGTCTTCATCGCAAATCCTAATGGAAATCCTGGGTTTAAAGAAATGCGAGGGTGATTGACCAAAGGTTTTTTTGAACATCGCAGAAAATGCAGATTGGCTAGCATAGCCCAGATCAGCGGCGACCACCGACAAGGGCTTACCACTTGCGATGAGCGGAGCCGCGCGAGCTAGTCGCATTTGCTGACGCCAAAGACCAAAACTCATTTGCATTTCACTTTGAAACAATCGAGCCAAGGTCCGTTCGGACGCGCCAACTCGCTTTGAGAGTAGGTGCAAGCTCAGATTGGAGGAAGGATCTGCAACTAGGATATCGCACAAACTGCGCAGGCGACTATCGCGTGGCATCGGCACATTGAGCGGCAGAGGCGCGGCATGCGCTAATTCATCCAATAAGCATGCCGTCAAATGGGCTTCACGCCTTACCGCGCTCGTTACTTCACTTTGCTCATTACGAGCGAACTCTAAGGCCGTCAAAGCACGCACCAGCTCTCGCATCAAATCGGAGACTTCCAGCACGACGCAATCGGGACCTGAAATCGGCACCACACTAGCATCAATATGGATCGCTCTTAACTTAGCACGTTCCAAGGTGCGCACCTCATGTTCTACTTGGGCGGGAATCCAGATCGCCCGTTGCGGTGGCACAAACCAAGTTTGATGATTCGCATTGACTTGTAACGCACCGTCGACGGCATAGGTGACTTGCCCCCAAGCATGTTGATGAGCTCGTAGCAACTCGTCGGCCTCTAAGTCACGCGCAACCACGCGCAGCGGACGACTTGGGGTAGGTGACAGCCGCGTGGGCGGGGCTTCGGTATGGGTGATGGGCAGATATAACATTGTCCTAGACTCCTATGCTGGGCTCGTCTTAGACGCAAAAACACTTTCATGAGGACTTAAGCGAGTAAGGCCCAAGTTTGACACATATTCGACAAAGCATGACCGATTATCTCAAAACAGACGCTGGATTTTTACTTACACTGACGATACTTCCAATCACCAGGGCGCAGCTTATGTCTAGCAGCAACGCAACTACAGAACATTTTTTAACAACCAATAGCTTGAAACAAGATGCGACCGTGATTGGCTTGGTCGGCTTAGCGCATGGCATTTCGCATTTTTTTCATATGATATTGGCGCCCCTGTTTCCTTGGTTGAAGGAAGCTTTTCAGTTGTCGTATGCCGAACTAGGTTTATTGATGAGTGCATTTTTCGTGGTGTCGGGTGTAGGCCAAGCACTATCAGGCTTTGTTGTCGATAAAATAGGCGCCCGCGCGGTTTTGTTTTTTGGGATTAGTTGTCTTGCCTTATCGGCGGTGGTATTGGCAATCGCACCAAGCTATACGGTATTAATGCTAGGGTCGATGTTAGCAGGACTTGGCAATAGCGTATTTCATCCTGCCGACTACACGATACTCAATCAATGCGTCACGACCCAACGCTTGAGCCACGCATTTTCGGTCCATGGCATCACGGGCAATCTGGGTTGGGCCGCGGCGCCTGTATTTTTAGTCACGATCGCCAATCTCTATAACTGGCGTATTGCCCTCATGGCCGCCGCCGGGCTGCCACTCATCGTGTTGGTGATTTTGTTTGTTTATCGCCAGCTTTTACAGACAGAATCAAAGTTACACACGAATCCAAACGCGCTGAAGAATACGCTAACAAATACGCCAACAACGCGTAGTAATGAAAATAGTTTATTTCATTTTTTGCGTTTGCCTGCAGTGTGGATGTGCTTCCTGTTTTTCTTCATGATTTCGATGGGAATTGGCGGAATACAAAGCTTCTCTGCGACTGCTTTACGCGATGTCTACGGCATGTCATTGACGTGGGCAACAGCGGCTTATACCGCCTATATGTTGACCTCGGCGGCAGGGATGATTTGGGGTGGTTTTATCGCGGCTAAGACCAGCGATCACGACCGCACGATCACCATCGCATTCTCATTTTCGGCCACCATCGCTGTACTGCTTTCAACAGGCTGGGTCTCTGCGAGCATGGCCGTGGTGTTAATGGGCGCGGTGGGCTTGGGCGCGGGCATCGCGGGCCCTTCACGCGATCTATTAATCCGCGCAGCCTCTCCCAAAAACGCCACAGGTCGCGTCTATGGCGTGGTGTACTCAGGTTTGGATATTGGCTTAGCAGTCTCGCCCGCGCTGTTTGGTGCGATGATGGATGTACATCATCCCAACTGGGTATTCGTTGGCATAGGTTTATTTCAGATGTTGGCTATTTTTACGGCCGTAGGCGTCGGTAGTAACACCCGTCGCAAGCACAACACGCACTAATCTGGTAGTTGAAATCGAATATCTCTCTCCAAATCCCTGCCTAATTTGGCGATTTCTGAACGATTTTTCAAAAATTGTTGCAATGTAACAATGATTGACATCGAAATGCTTTTAGTAAAGCACTGTGCGCATGGTAGCATTTTGTCCGAGGGATCTTCGAACTAAACGCGTACAGACTTACAGCTCCAACAAGCTCTCAGTTCTAATCCATCAAGACTGCCCATCACCTCAACACCAACAAGCTAGACTTGCTTACCGAATTTGAGGTTTTGTGCGATCTTCGCAATGACCCAATAATAGGAGAGCAATATGATAGGTCTAGGCTTCATCCACCAAATCAATGTCAGCAAACGCTTAGGCGCACTGGTACTCAGCGCCCTTTTCGGTATTCTTGCCATCAGCGTTTTCTTTGTTATCACTGAAAAAAATCTGGTCCTCAAAGAACACCAGCAGGGTATTCAACACACGGTAGAAGTCGCCAATAGTTTGGCGGAGCATTATCAGAAACTAGCCGCGCAATCGAAGATGAGCGAGGCCGATGCAAAACTAGCGGCACTCGCGGCGATCAAAGCCTTACGCTATGGCGATAATGGTTATGTGTGGATCAACGATACCCACCCACGTATGGTGATGCACCCAATTTCACCAGCGCTGGATGGACAAGACTTGTCGGAGAATAAAGACCCTAACGGCAAGTTACTCTTCATCGAAATGCGCGATATCGCCAAGAGTAAAGGGGGCGGTTTTGTTTCTTACATGTGGGCCAAACCGAATAGTTCGACGCCGGTAGAAAAATTAGCTTACGTGAAGCTCAATAGCCAATGGTCATGGATTATCGGTACCGGCGTGTACATTGACTCAATCGACGCCATTATTTATCAACGCTCAATACAAATCCTCGTGGTAGTTGGCGTACTTTCACTTTTATTGTTCGGATTCGGCTATATAATCGCACACGGTTTGACCAAGCAATTAGGCTGCGAACCGCAATATGCGGTGGATATTACCAGCGCCATCGCGGCAGGTGATTTAACGGTGCATATAGATATCGATGCCAAGAATGAAACCAGCCTACTGTTTTCCATTTTCGGCATGCGTAACAGCCTGCGCGACATCATTCGTGAAGTACGCAAAGGCACGGAATCCATCGTTACGTCATCCACTGAAATCGCCAGCGGCAATATGGATTTATCCTCACGCACGGAAAGCCAAGCCAGCGCTTTAGAGGAAACTTCGGCCTCCATGCTGACCTTGACCGATGCGGTAAAATTAAATTCATCCCATGCGCGCAATGCCAATCAAATGGCAGTCTCGGCGTCTAGTGTTGCGGTCAAAGGTGGAGCGGTAGTCAATCAAGTAATTGACACCATGAGTGTGATTAATGCCTCTTCACAAAAAATCGTCGATATTATTTCTGTCATTGACGGAATCGCATTTCAAACCAATATCTTGGCCTTAAACGCCGCAGTCGAAGCCGCGCGTGCAGGCGAACAAGGCCGTGGTTTTGCAGTCGTTGCCTCCGAGGTGCGCAGCTTGGCACAACGTTCTGCGAGCGCCGCCAAAGAAATTAAAACGCTCATAGGCGATTCGGTCGACAGCGTTAAACTCGGCACCCAATTAGTCGATCAGGCAGGCGACACCATGAAAGAGATTTTGGAAAGCGTCGAGAACGTCACCCAGATCATGGAAGAAATCACCAAGGCGTCGGATGAACAAGCGACCGGCATTGAGCAGGTGAATGCTGCAATCCATGAAATGGATGACGTCACCCAACAAAATGCCGCCTTGGTTGAACAAGCCGCTGCGGCGGCGACGACCATGCAAGAGCAAGCCCATGCCCTCACCCAAGCCGTGCATATGTTCAAAATGCGTGGCGACCCAGTGGTGAATGCGCACGGTGCAAAGATTCAGCGCGCACCGCAATTGCATTAAACGTCTTTAAAAAAAACAGCGTCAAAAGGCTAGTAAGGTTTCAGCGAAAGCTGATATCACACTAGCCTTTTTTTATCCCATCAAGACTGGCACAAACTGTGGTTTGAGAACAAAAACCGCTAGCAGTAGTCACCTAGCGTCCTTACAATAGCTGACGCCTATTGGAAAAGGAAAGTTACATGAAATTATCTCGCCACATTGCCCTCACTTTATTCAGCACTTGCATCGCCACCAGCAGCTTCGCGGCAAATGATTGGCGCAGTCTCGATCCAGAAAATACTTTGGTCATAGACTCAAGCAAAGGCCGCATGATCATAGAGATGCGACCAGAAATGGCACCCAAAGCCGTCGAGCGTATCAAATTGCTGACGCGTGAAAAAATCTATGACGGGCTGCAATTTCATCGCGTGATCGCGAAGTTTGTCGCACAAACTGGCAATCCGAATAATAAAGATGGCGGTGGCACAGCTTATCCAAACTTGCCACCCGAGATGATGTTCAAATTGCCGTATCAAGCGGTCGATGTGTTTGCCAGCAAAAGCAGCGATGCGGCAACAGGTTTTCTCGGTAGTGTGCCTATGCAATCCTTACCCATCACCGACACCATCAGCAAATCCAATGGCACATTGCGCAGTTGGGGTGCGCACTGCGCTGGCGTCGCCGGTATGGGACGTAATGAGCCGCGCGACTCGGCCAATAGTGAGCTGTATTTTATGTTAGACGCTAGCCGCCGTCTGGATCGTGACTACACTGTATTTGGTCGCGTCGTCATCGGCATGGATGTGCTACTCAAGATTACGCAGGGTGAGCCGCCAACACATCCCGACATCATGCAAAGCGTCAGACTGTTAGCCGACTTACCCACCAACGAACGCCCCCAAGTCAAAGTCATGAGTGGAAAAGCTTTAGAAAATTTAATCGCAAAAAAACGTCAAGAAAAAGGCGGCGATTTTAGTATTTGCGATATAGCCCTGCCCGCCAAAATCCAATAAGTTCGCGCGCCTATCAAGCACGACTATCAAAGCACGAATACGCTTTTCCCTCTCTAGCCTCTCAGGATACGACTATGCACGCGACGGCAAGCAACAAAGCATCCAGCCTGCTACAAAATTACGCCAATATTTTACTGCTCTTAGCGGGCATTTGCCTCGGTAGTCTGGTCGGCTTTATCTACGGCAAACAAGTGGAAAGTATCAAATTCATCGGCGATATTTTTCTCAACTTATTATTCACCGCCATCATTCCTTTGGTATTTTTTACGATTGCCTCATCCATCGCCAATCTGCAAAAAACCGAAAGCCTAGGCAAGCTCTTTGGCATCGTCAGCGGCGTATTTTTAGCGACGGTATTGATTTCCGCTGCCGTCATGACAGCCGTCATTTATCTATTCCCCATCCCTCATGATGCGACTTTGAGTGCGATGGCGCAACAGGCCTTACTGGACAATCCGACCAGCGCTAGCCATAGCGCGGGTACCAGCATCACGCAAGTACTTACGGTCAATGATTTCTTTGAATTGATGGCGCGCAAAAATATGTTGGCGTTAATTTTGATCTCTTTACTAGTAGGATTTGCGACATTACGCGCAGGAGAAAAAGGCAAAGTGTTTGCAAGTTTTTTAGATTCAGCGAATGAAGTCATGAAGCAGTTACTTGCGCTGATCATGCAAATCGCACCGTTGGGTTTGGGTGCTTATTTTGCGTATCAAGTTGGGGTGTTTGGCCCACAATTATTAGGCGTTTATGTTCAGCCGCTAGCGCTTTATTACGCAAGCTGCACGGCCTATTTTGTGATTTTCTTTAGCCTCTACGCGTATCTAGCGGCAGGCAAATTGGGCTTTACAATTTTCTGGAAAAACAATCTGACACCCGCGTTGACCGCGGTCGGTACTTGCAGCAGCATTGCGACGATTCCTGCTAATTTATTGGCGGCGGAAAAAATGCATATTCCTGCGTATGTGCGCAATATCGTGATACCACTGGGCGCGCCGATTCATAAAGATGGCTCCAGCATGTCCTCAATTATCAAGCTCGCGCTATTGTTCGCGATGTTCGGCAAAGACTTTTCTGCACCAACCATGCTGCTAGCCATCATGGGAATCACGGTCATCGTTTCTATCGTCGAGGGCGGCATACCGAATGGTGGCTATATAGGCGAAGT
>CAYXJI010000126.1:0-8230 GCA_964465175.1 uncultured Burkholderiaceae bacterium
GTGAGCGGGGCGGGTGATTGGGCGTTCTTTGTGAGCATTGAACACGATGACTGATAGTGAATTACATAAAAACTTTTGGAAAACTGTATGAAGAAAATACTTACAACATTGATCCTTGGCTTATTTGGCACAGGTTTATTGAGTTCGGGGAGCTCAGCGCAAACAAATAGTGGCAGCATCTTATTCAAGCCAGATCGCGTATTCGATGGGCAGCAAATGCACAGCGATTGGGTGGTGCTTGTACAGAATAATAAAATCATAGAAGCGGGTGCTAGGCCATTTAAATTGGCCGCTGATACCAAAATTATCGAGCTCAAAGGAATGACACTCATGCCTGGTTTGATTGAAGGCCATTCCCATTTATTACTGCATCCGTACAACGAAGTGAGCTGGGATGATCAGGTCTTAAAAGAGAGTCGTGCCGAGCGCGTGATTCGTGCCGCAAAACATGCGAAAGCGACGCTAGCAGCAGGCTTTACCACCGTACGTGATTTGGGTACGGAAGGTGCTGAGTACGATGATGTCGGTTTAAAAAAAGCGATAGAGAAGGGCGTAATTCCGGGTCCGCGCATGATTATTGCGACCAAGGCATTAGTCGCAAAAGGTGCTTATGGACCTAAGAGCCCGAATCCTGATCTCGATTTACCGCAGGGCGCGGCAGAAGTCTCAGGTCTAGAACAAATCGCCCAGGAAGTCCGTACGCAAATCGGTAAAGGCGCTGACGTCATCAAAGTATATGCCGATTATCGTGCCGGCCGAGACGGTGAAGCGGCGCCGATTTTTTCTACCGAAGAGATGGCGCTCATGGCAGCCATTGCCAAAAATGGCAATCGCCAATTGGTCGCCCATGCCTCGACCCCAGAAGGCATGCTGCGTGCAATTAACGCGGGCGTCGCCACGATAGAACATGGCGATAGCGCGACTGAAGAAGTATTTAAACGCATGAAAGAAAAAGGCGTGACACTGTGTCCGACCTTGGCCGCTGGTGATGCGATAGAACAGTATCGAGGTTGGAAAAAAACAATCGACCCCGAGCCAGCTCGCATCCTCGCTAAGCGCCAAAGTTTTGCATTGGCATTGAAGGTCGGTGTGAATATCTGCATGGGTGGCGATGTCGGTGTCTATGCCCACGGCGACAATGCGCGTGAAATGGAATTGATGGTCGACTACGGCATGAGCGCAATCGATGTTTTGCGTTCTGCCACCTCGATCAATGCGAAAGCCTTTGGCTATGCCGAGAAAATTGGTCGCATCCAAAAAGGATGGTTGGCCGATTTGGTTGCGGTCGAAGGCGATCCCTCTGTTGATATTAAAGCGGTGCGTCAAGTGAAGCTGGTGATGAAGGACGGTAAGATTTATCCAAAGGACTTACGCAAAACAGACGCTAGCGTCGTTGGTTCGCCTCGCCGTACAACCGTACTGTCTTCGGCTTCCCGCCTAGCTAGCGCAATTTTGCGTAAGTCCTAATCCATCAAATGTTCGTGAAAGTGCCCTAGGAAAAAACGCTCAACTAAGGAAAACGTATGTCAATTTCAAAAAACAAAATAGTCGTTGTTGCCGTCCTCAGCATCGGTTTGATAGGCGCGGATGCGCCGCGAGCCACATTTGATTAAATTTGAGCAGCATTTGTATTTGCGTCAGCCTGGTTATGGAACCAGTTACATTGTTGGTCAATATTTGATCGAGCGCTTGATGGCGCAGCGTGCCAAGCAGTTGGAGCTAGAAAATAAGCCCTTTGTGATGAAAGATTTTTTTTAGGCATTTAATGACTGCGGCAATATTCCAGTGATGCTAAGCAGTCAGCAAATATTGAATCAGAAATAAATTTTTCGATTCAAGGTGGCAAAGAAACCACTGAAAATCAATAAAACCTCGTCAACTGTAACAATTAGACGAGGTCTTAATTTTTTAGCGTACCGCAAATTTGGTGCGGAACATGGTAGATTTCGGATGCTCAGGTAATAAAGTGACAAACTTTCGAATCTCTTCTTTTGCCCGATCAGGGTTGCCAGTTTTTAAATAAGCTTCAGCCAGATTTTGATGGATCCCACTAAAACCGCTGGCGAGACTTTGAGCTTTTTCTAAGCTGTTAATCGCCTTTTGATAGTCTTGCTGGCTCATCGCATACATACCCAAACCTATCCAATAGTGTGGGTTTTTATCGTTACTTGCTTGAATTGCCTTCTTAAATGTTTCCGCTTCTTCGTAGCGGTGTTGTGATAGCAGCAGGCTCTGCAAGGTGCGCGTCACAACTGCACTTTCATCATTTAAAATTAAGGCCTGTCGCAACACGGTTTCGGCGCGGCTTTGATCTCCAATGAACAGATAAAGTTGGGCTAGATTGCCGTAGGCTGGCGCGTAGTCAGGCGAGGTGATGATGGCAGCCTGATAGTAGGCATAGGCCTTCTTTAGATCTTTCTTTGCCAAATATTCTGCGCCAAGATTATTGTAAAAACGCGACATGATTTGGTTTTCATTTAATGCACGACCCTTACTCAAAACCATGGTTTGCGGCTCAAAATCAATAATTAAGTAGCCGCGATTGTCGCTCTCGCGATCAAACCAAAATTCCTTGTGCAGAATAACTGCATTCACATGTGCATTGAGATATTCAATATTGCCACGTCGATCAAATTGAACCGGAATATCCACGTCCTGCATGACGATAGGTAAATTCAATGTCCGTCCAATCGCGTAAGCTAGTATGGTCAATGAGATGCAATTGCCGCGCTTGTCCGCCCATGTTTTAGTCGCGGTGGTGGTTTCATCTGTGTTGTAGACAAAGGGCGACGTTTCTTTGGTGTAGACCAAATCTAAAAAATATTTTATACGTGCGTGAGTTGAAAGATTTTGTATGTCGGATTTGAGTAGTTCTTGCTTGAGTTCACTATTGAGTTCAAAAATTTCTTCTCTACTTATAACTCGAACCGCTTTTTCATCTTTGAAAAATTGATCGTTCCAGAGAATGGTATTCGCTGCAATGACAGCTTTTTGTGTACTGCAAGCGCCTAATAAAATGAGGGCGATCATGCAAATAAAATAGCGCATAAGGTCTCCAGGGATCTATGGATTGTTTTGATAGTAGTTTTTCTTGTCAACTTTAAGCTGATTTTATCGACTATGTATGACTTTGATCAGAAAATTTTGGCGTACGATTTGAGTTTTCTGTATATTGTCCGCATCCAAAAGATACCGATTGTTGTAAAAATGAAGGTTTCTGGCAAAAGCTAGAAATTATAAGAAATTTTCTTTTTTTATCCCTGAGAGAAATAAATATGGCAAACCAAGAAGTCAAAAGCGATCTAGAAATTGCACAAAGTGCGAAGCTGAAACACATCAACGACATCGCCCAAGTATTGGGCGTCGATATTGATGATCTAGAACACTACGGCAAATACAAAGCCAAATTGCCGCTGCATTTAATCGAACCAGAAAAAATCAAAAAGAATAAATTAATCTTGGTCACGGCGATCACGCCCACACCTCCGGGTGAAGGTAAAACCACCACCTCAATCGGACTCACCGAAGGTCTCAATCGTATCGGTAAAAAAGCCACCGTGGTGTTGCGTGAGCCTTCACTCGGCCCCGTGTTCGGTATCAAAGGCGGTGCGGCAGGCGGCGGCTATTCGCAAGTGGTGCCGATGGAAGATATTAATCTACATTTCACCGGCGATTTTTCTGCGATCGAAAAAGCGAATAATTTGCTGGCAGCTTTGATTGACAATAATATTTACTTCCAAAATGAAAGCTTAGGCATCGATCCACGCACCGTGAAATGGAAGCGCGTGATGGATATGAATGACCGTTCATTGCGCAGCATCATCACGGGTCTCGGTGGTCGTCCCGGCGGCAATCCACGTGAAGCAGGATTCAATATCACGGCGGCTTCCGAGATCATGGCAATCTTGTGCCTGGCAGAATCTTTCCAAGATTTAAAGACCAAGCTCGGTAATATTTACCTAGGCGATACTTACGATAATAAGCCAATTTACTGCCGCGATCTGAAAGCACAAGGTGCAATGGCGGCTTTGTTGAAAGACGCGATCAAGCCGAACTTGGTACAAACCTTAGAAGGCAATCCGGCGATTATCCACGGTGGCCCTTTTGCGAATATTGCACAAGGGACGAACTCCGTCTTGGCGACCAAACTCGGTTTGTCCTTGTCCGATTACGTCGTCACCGAGGCGGGTTTCGGTGCGGATTTAGGTGCGGAAAAATTCCTCGATATTAAGTGCGGGTATTCTGGTTTGAGTCCTTCTGCAGTCGTGATCGTCGCCACCGTACGCGCACTCAAATATCACGGTGGACAAGATCTCAAAACTTTGACGACACCCAATCTGGACGCACTCAAAGCAGGCTGCGCCAATCTAGAAAAGCATTTAGAAAACATTGCGCAATTTGGCCTACCTGCAGTGGTCTCGATCAATCGATTTAATAGCGATAGCGACGAGGAATTAGCTTTCCTCAAAACCCGCTGTAAAGAATTAGGCGCACGCGTTGCTTTATCCGAAGGCTGGGCATTGGGCGGTGAAGGCACTACGCAATTGGCGCGCGCAGTGGTCGAAACGGTAGATAATTTTAACGGCCGTTACACCCCGATTTACGATTGGAATAGTGATATCAAAACCAAGGTCGAAACCGTCGCGAAAAAAATCTACGGCGCAGGTTCCGTGGTCTTCCAAGCCAAGGCCTTGGCCGATATCAAACATATCGAAGGTTTGGGTTTAGGGCATCTACCGATTTGTATCGCGAAGACACAAAAATCTTTCTCAGATAATGAGGCTTTGATAGGGCGACCAAGCGGCTTTGAATTGACCGTGCGCGAGTTTGAGATTGCAGCGGGTGCCGGATTTTTAGTGCCTATTACTGGCGCCATCATGCGCTTGCCAGGTCTACCCGCCGTACCCGCCGCGCTGCATATTGATATTGATGATGACGGGGTGATTAGTGGATTGTCTTAAAAATAGCTTGAAGAATTTACGCACGCTTTAATGAAAATGTGAACGTCGTACCCACGCCTGGTTGGCTTTGAAAATTGATTTCACCTCCCATTTTTTCTACCAGCGTTTTGGTGATATTGAGTCCTAAACCCGTTCCTCCTTTTTTGCGTGTATCGGAGGAATCGGCTTGTGAAAATTTTTGAAAAATTCTCGGGTAAAACGCGACAGGAATGCCTTCGCCATGATCGGTAATGGCGATTTTTGCGAAGGCATTGTCGATCGTGACTGAGATATCCACTGTGCTCTCAGGCGCTGAGAATTTGGCCGCATTCGAGAGTAAATTTGCCATGACTTGTAATAAGCGCTCAGGATTCGCCTGCACCCAGAGATCTTCTGGCCATGCAGCTTGTTGAAATGCGACTTTGTAGATGTCTGCATAGCTTTGGTTGTCGCTCATGGAACGCAATAGCAGCGGCGCCAGTTGTACTTTCTTGGTTTCAATCGCATACCCAATGGCTTCGATTTTTTCGCTATCTAAGAGGTCATCGATGAGGCAAGCGAGGCGTTCGCTATTGCGTAGTCCTACTTGTAAAAAATGCTGTGCTTGCTCAGGAATAGTACCGAGTTTCCCCGCGGTGACCAAGCCCAAGGTGCCGCGTATGGAGGTCAGTGGTGTGCGTAGCTCATGACTGACGGTCGAAATGAATTCACTTTTGAGCTTATCGAGCGCGACTTGTCTTGAGATGTCGCGAAAACTCCAGACTCTGCCTACTATTTTTCCGTCCAGAATTTGTGCTTGTGAATAGCGTTCTATGGTTCGGCCATCTTTGAGCGCAATGATATCCGTGCTATTGAGATCGAGTTGTTGATACAAAAATTCTACTTTTGCGGCAAAACTGACAGGATCAATAATTTGATCTCTGACAAATGCCCGAATTTCCTGGTGATCCTGAAACTTAAGCATGGACTGGGGTATTTTCCAAATATCGGCAAAACGCTGATTGAACATTGAGACTTGTCTATCTAAGCCAACCACGAGAACACCATCGTGGATGGAATCAAGACTAGCTTTGAGTAGCGAGAGTGCAGATTTTAGCGCCTCTTCATTGGCTTTTTGTGCGGAAAGATCGTGCCAGACGACGAGTATGGCTGGTTTTCCCATGAGATTGATATGACTGAGCATGACTTCCACAGGGAATACCGTGCCGTCTAGTCTTTGGTGCATCCATTCAAAACGATGACTACCTTTTTCGCGCGCGATACTATCCATACGAACACTTTTTTCTAGCGAACGCGTACCATCGGGCTGAAATTCCGGTGAGAGAACGGCCGGATGTAGTGACATAATTTGCGACTTATCATTGGCGCGTAACAAGTGGATCGCGGCCAAATTGCAATCGATGATGCCGCTCTCGTCGAATAGCAAATGTGCCTCCGAAGACTCCTCAAAAAGTACGCGAAATTTTTGTTCATTCGCACGTAGCGCTTGTTCCGATGCTTTGCGATCCGTGATGTCGGTGATAAAACCATGCCAGAGTGTGCTGCCATCGTCTAGGCGTTGCGGTCGCGCCGAGCCTTGACGCCAGCGTAATCCTTGCTGGGGTAGGATTACGCGGTATTCGCAACTCCAATCGGAGAGTGCATTCGCAGATCGTTGGATGCTAGCTTGAACCCGCGCTGTATCGTCGGGATGTAAGCGAGCCAGTGCTGCCGTGCCATCTTCTCTGACTTCCTCCGGGCTGACTTCGTAAATCTCCTGTATCGCTTCGCTAGCAAAAGGAAAACAGGCGCGTCCGTCAGGCCATAGTTGGAATTGATAAATCACGCCAGGAACTTGTGCCGATAACTCTAAGAGTAAGTTGCTACTTTGTTGGACTTGATGTTCGAGTATGGCCAGCTTTAATTTGTCGGTGTCGTTTTTTTCTTGCGTGATGTCGCGCCCGATGGCATATAAATTGCCAGTTTCTCCTGTAAAGGATGCGGTCCACGAAATCCAGCGAAAACCGCCTCCTTTGACATGGTAGCGATTTTCAAAATAGATGACATCTTGGCCGACCGTCAATCCTTGTGCTGCTAGAATGCTCGCTGCACGGTCTTCGGCGAGTATAAAGTCAAAGACAGACTGACCACAAATCTCTGCAATCGAGTAGCCCAAGCAGGTAGTCCACGCTGGATTTACATGCAAGATAATACCGTCACCACGCGCGATGAGCAGCAGATCCAGTGACATCTTAAAAAAGTGTTCGTACTCAGTAAAGATGGCAGACTGTGGCATGCAGCACCTAGAGGTTTAAGCGACGATGGACTTGATGTTGTTGAGAAAGTATCCCACAAAAAGTCGATAGCACGAGGGGCTTGTTGTATGTGGAGCGACTAAATTTTCAGTGTAGTGCAGCGTCATGGTGCCAAGCAGTTCGCCTATCAATACTTTGCTAATTTTAAATAGTATTAAAAAATTAAAAAATATACTGCGATTTCTTTTTTTAATTAAGGGAACGCGATGTCTATTAATTTTTTCTCTAAAGCGAGTCTTGTCAGTCTAGCTTTACTCTGTAGCGTAGGCGCCTCTGCGCAAGTCTACGTTGGCATAGGGACGGGGCAAAACAGATGGCAGAATCACTGCTCTGGTCGCATCGTTTGCGATACCAACTCACCTGCTACCAAGCTCTTTGCCGGCTATACCTTGGATAACAATTTTGCGATTGAAATGAGTGCCTTTAATTCGGGCAGTATGGTGGTGCAGGGAGGAAATGATTCCGGCTCTGAAGAAAAAGTAAAAGGCTTTGACTTGGTCGGCGTCTACCACTATGGCTTGAACGATCGTTTAAGCGTCTTTGGGAAAGCGGGTTTCGCGCGTTTAAATGAGTCGTATCGCTCCCTACATTCGGGTGGAGTCATGACTCAAAAAACAAGCACAACTTCCCCCGTTCTTGGGATAGGCTTGAAGTATCAAATCAATAAAGAAATCGCACTTCGTACTGAATATGAAATCCGTCGCGTCAATGGAACCAGCGATAGAAGAGTCAACACCTTCACGGTTGGCGCGCAATATTCTTTCTAAACAAACTAACAAACTAACAAACAGACCCTCACTAAGGGACATTAGCTTGCCATGTCCCTTAGTGAATGGGGGGCGACAGTTAATCAGAGTGACCTCTGCACTAGCTACTGCGCGACCGAATTTTGAATTTGCGATGCTCGCTGTGGGCTGGCACAGGTCCGCTTCTCGATCCAAACTTCGGCCGCTCGCTACGGTTGTGCAGAGGTCTCTGGTCATGCTGAGTGTAGCC
>CAYXJI010000126.1:8240-9936 GCA_964465175.1 uncultured Burkholderiaceae bacterium
AGGTCTCTTAGCGTCAGATCCCCTCAATTTTAATGCACCAAGGCGCGCAGAGAAAACAAATAAGCTAGAGAAAACAAATACCTCAATTCACCTGAAATGAATCGAAGAAATCCTCTACGCCACTGGCATTCTTTTTATCTGAGCGACTTTGTGCACCCAGCACATATAAGTCCTTTGATGCAAACAGCACGCGAAAATATTGGTAGCTGCCTGTCGGGAGTTTAATTTTGATGGCACGTGCCGCGTAGCCATTCTGAAAGGTTTTTTCAGACTCAATTAATTCACCACCCGTACTACGAACAAAGTTACTGGCAAATAGGTCGAGGGCGGTCGTTTTATCCGGCGGTGCCACAAGAAAAGCCACCCGCATCACCATATGTTGCTGATTTTTTGTCGCTGAGGTGTACAGATAGCTTTCCTTTAAACCGGGCGCTTTCATTTTTGCCATTTGATCTTCTTCGCTCGGCATGACTGGAAAATTAATGCTGAAGCTTTGATCTTTAGGCGTAAAACCATAGCCGCTTTTTTGTGATTCACTACTTTTGCCTGTCGTTAATCCTAAGTCGCCATTGCGCACCATTCGATAGTAGGAACCTAGTCCGATCAGCATTAATGCGATTAGGATAAATGCGCTGACTTTGATCTTGGTTGAATTGGGCGGGCAGGGTAGTCCATAACTATTATCGTCAGCGCTCCCTGGGATAAGCAAGAGTGAGATATGAAAAAGAAAGTAGCCAGCTTGCCCCAAGAGATACAGATCTGGACGTTGCGTTGCTCCCGCCACCCCAGAAATAATAAAAGGTAGAAATAGCCATTTGGCACTCAGATTTAAGTCATGCATACGCAATGCCAAAGGTCTCAGTTGCATCACAAAAAATAGAAGGAGGGCAAGTAGCATAATGCCCAAACCAATATCGTTTTTTAGGAATAGCGATAGGATCACCGCCAATGCAAAAAACGGCACCATGCCAAACACCGAGTAGACAATAAATCGCAGTCGCCCCAGCCGTCCTTCAAACGAAAGTGAAAACATAGACGGCGCCGCATCGCGCTGGCTTCTTGTATAGACTGGATTGCTGGTCGTTGATTCTGTGGCAGCGCGTTCGTAAGCTTGTACGCCCGCCAAGATCCATGCAAACAAGGCGCGCTGCGATTCAAATGTCGTTAGGCTAGCGCGGATACAAATCGCGATGAGGCGCTTAGGTGTTTGTATGCAGCAAATTTGGTAGATGCTGTCTTCTGCATCCCCATGAAAGCGGCCTCGATATTCGCTGATTGCAGCCGTGATATTGCCGTCTTCGTGTCGCGTTTTCAGCGGCTGACTATTTGCGTTCATTGTGAGAAAAGGCATTTCTTGTAATACCGCAGGTAGGCGTGTCGCCATCCAAGTTTCTAAAGTCAAACCTTCTCTACGTCGGCCATTGATTTCTATTAAGGCCGCAGTATGGGGATCGGTCAACTTTAGCAATTTATCGTTCGAAGTTTGCTGCCAACTGCTTGGTATGGTAAGTGCGATTCCTAAGCCGGTATGAGAGATGTGTTGGGTCTTTAAGAAACTAGCCTCAAACTGTGCAGGCTTCTTCGCAACGGGTGGCGCGGGTGTAATTTCAAATGGCTGGTAGCTAAATTCTGGCGTTGGTGCACTGGGTGGCTCTGACGAAGGCTCATCTTTTTGTCCAAATAACAGCCCGCCAGT
>CAYXJI010000127.1:0-9892 GCA_964465175.1 uncultured Burkholderiaceae bacterium
CAACAAGTTTCGACAAACTCTACTGCCGAATTTTTGGCACTAGCCAGCGACGATGCCGCGACCCGTATTGGGGCTGTTTTTGGATTGTCCATCCGCACCGTACATGGAGCCAGTTTGGGTATTTTGCTGAAGTACATTGAGCGCACTTTGATTGCGACTTAGCTGTCTACTGATGAGTAAGCCGTTTGTGCGATTTTTTTCTTGCGCTACACTGGAAATAGTCAGTAGCGTTTCCCACATTTCTTTGAGTGGTGTGTTTTCGACAGACGCTGCAAAAAAATCTTGCATTCCTTTTGCATCTGGCGCGTAGCCTATTGAAGTGAGCAGTTGATTACGATTTTTTTCAAGCTCTAGGATTTGCATTAAAACCGCATTTTTTTCCGGTGTAATTACGCCGAGTTTCTCCGCCTCATTATTAATCAAGACTGTTTCTTCTTGAGTTAGAATTTGATCCAACGAACGCATTAATACAACTTCGTTGTCTAACAATTGTTGTAATTTGCGTGGGTCGGTTAAGGCTTCGTTCATGTTGGTTGTCTTCTCGCGTTGAGTAAATCTTTTACCGTTTCTAATAGTCCATCTGCTACTTTCTCAGCATCGACTTGGAAACGACCTTCTGAAATTGCTAATTTAATTTCTTCTACCTTTTTTGCTTCGAATACAGCAGAACTCGCTTGCGTGCTTTGCAAAGCTTGCAATTGCACTGAAAGCGGCGAAATCTGTACATTAATTGAAGGTGTATTAACTACCTTCGCATTTTCTCCAGCTTTGTCCGCACGGGGCGCAGGCGGGCTTGTTGGCAGGCCTTGCGTTGAATTGAGAGCGTCATTAATTTTCACAGCGGCACCTTTGGGGTTGGATTTACATGCATCTACATCCATTATAACGGCGCACTTATTTTAAACTTTAATCTTATTTTGCTGAACCGTAATATTGTAATTTAGAAAATGGTTTTTCGATTGAGTGCATTGTTTAGTTGACTTCAATGAAACCACCTAGCTTTGCGATACCAGATACTACTTGGCCACCAGTGGTTCGCGCTCGTGCAATTTGACCTTCAACCGCATTATTCAGCGCGACTGCATCGTTGGTGACAGTGAATCCAATGCCGCTACTACTCACTTTAATCGCTTGCCCTTGCTGAATTACAGGGATTACTTTAAACATCTCTTTTCTTAAAGACACGCCAGCAGGGTGCGTTGCAAGCATCGTTTTGCCGATGGCTAGTTGCTCTTCGGCGATGAAACCAGCGGGCAGACTACTGACTTCACCTTGTAACTTAACTAAATCTTGTTCGCCTAATACTTGCCCCATCCTGACCGCTTTGTTCGTCACAAGATAGTCACCGAAAACTTTGACGTTGGCGGCAAGGTAGACGGTCCACGCTTTTGGTGCGCTGCATTGTATGCCTAAGGTGATTTTGCCCCAAGCCTTGCTGCCTGGCGTTAAAAAAGGTGTGAGTTTTTCGCAGTTTTGTAATTTGAGGCGCGGATCGGGTTTATTGACGCTGATCTCGACTTTAGCTTGTGTCGCGAGTAGTGGCTTGGTTTGCTCTTTAAGAAAGAGTTCTGCTTCTAGCGTGATCTGTGCTGGGTCTATGGTCTGTACTTGTGCTTTGGCATCTAATGCTGGGTTGATGAGCGCATAAATACACAGCAATTTCATTAGTTTCTTCATGATGGCGCCAGCTTGACTTTGTCTGTTGACTGAATATGAGCAAAGTGTAGCGCAAGGCTTTTCTATCTATCGTGGGAATAGACGGTGTTTTCGTCGCTTTATCTGGGTATTGGTGTCGATGCGTGAGGAATATTATGCATGGTATCGAAAACCGTATTGTGTTTTGGAATGTGACTAAGTTGGGAGGTGTAATGAATAAGCTTGATGACTATATGCGCTTTCACCAGTTGGCATTGTCGGTGCGTGGTCAGCGTCAACAATTACTTGCCTCAAATATTGCCAATGCGGACACCCCCAATTACAAGGCGCGCGATGTGGATTTTGGTGCTGCCATGCACACCGCCTTGAGTAAAACGAATGGAGCAAGTGATTTGACCAAAACGGCACACGCCCATCTCAGTCAGGCGGGTACGGTGGCAGGGTTGCCACCAGCGTATCGTAAAGAAGTGCAAGGTAGTGTTGATGGTAATACGGTAGATATGGATGTTGAACGTAATGAGTTTACTGAGAATGCTTTGCGTTACGAGGCAAGTTTGACGATGATTAATATGCAGATCAAAGGCTTACTGTCTGCAATTCAAGGGTAGCGATTATGTCTTTATTTAAAATATTCGATGTCTCTGGTTCAGCGATGAGTGCACAGGCGCAACGCTTGAACGTGGTGTCTAGTAATTTGGCGAACGCGGATAGTGTGACGAGCGCTAATGGCCAGCCTTACAAAGCGAAGCAGGTGGTGTTTGCTGCGCTGCCGACCGCCGATGCAGCATCGACAGCGGTCAAAGTAACCCAAGTCGTCGAAGATACTACGCCCCCTAAACTGATGTACGACCCTAAGCATCCCTTGGCTGATGAAAAAGGATATGTGGCGATGCCCAATGTCAATGTGGTGGAGGAAATGGTGAATATGATCTCGGCTTCGCGATCCTATCAAACCAACGTGGAAACCATGAATGCGGCGAAGTCGATGTTGCTCAAGACTTTAAGTATCGGTCAATAATTTAATGATGTAGCCAGATTTGAGGGGCAGCTATTATGAGTACAGTGAATACCCAAACGACAAGCACCGTTGATCCTAGTTTGCTGACGTCGATGAACGGCGCGCGTACGACGAAATCGACTGCGCAAGAAGCGCAGGATAGATTTATGACCTTGTTGGTGACGCAAATGAAGAATCAAGATCCGCTCAATCCCTTGGACAATGCGCAGGTAACTAGTCAGCTTGCTCAGCTTTCCACGGTGACGGGAATTGAAAAGTTGAACGATACGATGACCGCGATGAGTGGTAGTTTTAAGAGTAGCCAGAATTTGCAAGCGGCAGGAATGATAGGGCATGGCGTGGTCGTGCCGGGTTCCAATGTTGAGTTGAAAGATGGCAAGTCCGTATTGGGATTTGATCTGCCTCAAAACGCCGACAAAATTCGGGTTGTGATTAAGGATCAAGGTGGTGCCGTAGTGAAAACCATCGATTCAAATGCGATGACGAGTGGCTTTAATTCTGTGGTGTGGGATGGCAAAACAGATGCGGGTGGAAATGCTGCAAACGGTAACTATAAATTTGAAGTTAGCGCGAGTGCTGGTGAAACCAAATTAAGCGTTACGCCTTTGAGTTTTGGTTTGGTCTCTAGCGTCTCATTTGGCGCGCAAGGAACGATGTTAAGTATTTTGAATACGGGCGAAGTCGCAATGTCCGATGTAAGGCAAGTTTTTTAAAGCGTTTTTTAAGTACCTAATTGGCTTGGTCAGTTTGCGTTCCATACTCGATAGAGGAGAAGTATCATGGGTTTTCAACAAGGTTTAAGTGGTTTAAATGCCGCATCTAAATCACTGGACGTGATTGGCAATAACATTGCCAATGCAAATACGGTTGGATTTAAAATGGCGCAGACACAATTTGCGGACGTGTATGCAAATTCTCTGAGTGGTGCTGGTGGCGGTGGTGCTGGTATCGGTGTTAGGGTGCAAACCGTAGCGCAGTTATTCACCCAAGGGAATATTTCCTCTACTAACAATCCACTTGATGTCGCTATTAATGGCGCGGGATTTTTCCGTATGTCGACAAATGGCGCGATTACCTACAGTCGTAATGGGCAATTTTCTCTCGATAAAGAGGGATATATTGTTAATGCACAAGGTGCGAAGCTGACTGGATATACCGCAGATACAAATGGCGTGTTGTCGACCGGTTCAGCGGTACCAATCAATATTAATACTAGCGATATCCCGCCGAAAGAAACTGATTCTGTTACAGCTTTGCTCAATCTCGATTCTCGCGCCTTGGTCCCTGGTACTGTGCTTCCTGTTGCGGTTCCGCCCGTTATCACGCCCATTGCGTTTTCTTTGACTGACCCTTTGTCCTATAACAATGCCACCTCAGTGGCTGTGTTTGATAGCTTGGGTAACTCCCATGTGCTTCAAACTTTTTTTGTCAGACGAGATCCCGTCACATCTCCGATAACCTTAGCTGGAGCCACTGCTGAATGGGATATTTATGCTGCCGTCGATGGCCTATCTATTGGTTCGGTTTTGCCTGCACCTCCCGTTCCCGTTGGGAAAATTGGTTTCAATAATGTAGGTAAATTGGTCGGTGCTGCGCCTCCTTTTGCGGCAACTGACCCAAATGCCTTGGCAATTGCCATTCCTGTGGGTACTGGTGCTGTTACACCGATCTCCGGTCCCACCGTGAAGTATGATCTCACTGGAACCACGCAGTTTGGTGCAGTATTTAGTGTGAATTCGGTAAAGCAAGACGGTTACACCTCAGGCAAGTTGTCGAAGTTTAATACCGCCAAAGATGGCACCATCGTTGGCAGCTATACCAACGGTAAAACCTCGGTGTTGGGCCAAGTTGTGTTGGCCAATTTCACCAATGCGAATGGACTGCAATCGTTGGGTGATAATCAGTGGACTGAGACAGCAACTTCGGGCGCTGCGTTGGTGGGGCCTCCAGGCTCTGGCAGTTTGGGATTATTGACTTCCAATGCGACCGAGGACTCGAATACCGATTTAACTGGTGAATTGGTCAGCATGATTACCGCGCAGCGCGTCTATCAGGCGAATGCGCAGACCATTAAGACAATTGATCAGATTTTGCAAACGCTGGTGAATTTGCGCTAATTAATTTGCCTATTTTTATGCATGCAATTAGGAGTATGCGATGGATCGACTAATTTACACCGCGATGACAGGAGCGAAGCATATCCTGGAGCAGCAAGCGACGACATCGCATAATCTCGCCAATGCAACCACCACGGGATTTCGTGCGCAACTCGATTCATTTCGTGCTGTGCCAGTCGTGAGTGAGGGGCTGCCTACGCGCGCCTTTGTGGTCGATGCAACGGTAGGCACCGATTTTTCTACCGGCAGTCTGCAAAATACCGGACGTGAATTGGATGTAGCCTTACAAGGCAAGGGCTGGCTGGCCGTGCAGGCCGAAGACGGTAGCGAAAAAATGACACGTCATGGTAGTTTGAAGATCAGTGAGAACGGCGTGTTACAAACACATAGCGGTTTGATTGTCTTAGGTGATGCTGGACCGATCACGATTCCACCAGAAGTGACGATCGCGATTGCAAAAGACGGCACCGTGTCTAGTGTGCCAATGGGAACTAAGCCCAATGCAGTGCAAGTATTAGGTCGACTCAAATTGGTGAATCCTCCCGAAGCGAATATCGTGCGGGATGCCGATGGGCTCTTTAAAACGAAGGATGGCGTGGTGCCTGATCCAGACGCTGCAGTCTCCATTGTAGGCGGCATGCTGGAAGGCAGTAATGTGAACGTGGTGGAGTCGATGGTGACCATGATCAACTTGTCACGTCAATTTGAAATGCAGATGAAGTTACTGACCAATGCCGAGAGTAATGCAACAAAAGCGAGTCAGATCTTCGCATTGAGCTGACGCGAAATATTGCACAATGCCGTGAATGATTAGGAGAAGAACATGATACGCTCGTTATGGATTGCAAAGACTGGCTTAGATGCACAACAAACACAGATGGATGTGATCACCAATAACCTAGCGAACGTCAGTACCACAGGGTTTAAGCGTTCACGCGCCGTGTTCGAAGATCTTCTGTATCAAACAATACGTCAACCTGGTGCGCAGAGTTCTCAGCAAACACAATTGCCATCCGGCTTGCAACTAGGCGTGGGGGTGCGCCCTGTGGCAACAGAACGCATATTTACCCAAGGTAATTTGCAGCAAACAGGTAATAGCAAAGACTTAGCGATCAATGGTCAAGGATTTTTTCAAGTCTTAATGCCTGATGGCACCACTGGCTACACGCGCGATGGCTCATTTCAGGTTGACAACCAGGGACAGATGGTGACTTCTAGCGGGTTTGTGATTCAACCAGCTATTACGATTCCCGCCAATGCACAATCGATTACCGTAGCACGTGACGGCACCGTCTCAGTCACGCAGCCGGGCTCAACCGCACCTGTGCAGGTCGGCTCCATACAATTGGCAACATTCATTAATCCCGCAGGCATGATGAGTCTAGGCGAAAATCTTTATGTAGAAACCGCTGCTTCCGGCAATCCAGGAACCAATGCGCCAGGAACCAATGGTGCCGGCCTTTTGGTGCAATCGTTTATCGAAACCTCCAACGTCAATGTGGCCGAAGAGTTGGTCAGTATGATTCAGACGCAGCGTGCTTATGAGATTAATAGTAAAGCGATCACGACCTCAGACCAGATGTTGCAACGCTTGTCTCAACTCTAATGTGGCTTGGGCTTACGTACAAAAAGTAGTGAGAAAATCGGGGTGATTAAGATGATGCATACTTTAAAATTAGGCGGCGCGCTGCTTGTCATCGCGAGCCTGCATGCCTGCGCGATGACACCTACCGCGATCAGTCATCAGTCTGGAATTGTCCATGCACAGACAGCTAAAAATCAACGCGAAGCGAATGGCGCGATTTTTCAGAGTGCTAGTTATCGGCCCTTGTTTGAAGATGTGAAAGCGCGCTTGATTGGTGATGTATTGACCATTTCAATCAGTGAAAACACCTCTGCCACCAAAGCAGCGGGCGCTTCGGGTAGTAAATCGGGTAGTGCGGCATTCGCTGCGCCGACGATACTTGGGATACCAGCAAGTACCACGGCCAAGGCGTCTATTTCAACTAGCGCATCAACAAAATTTGACGAAAAAGGTGCGGAGACCGCCAGTAATTCTTTTTCTGGAACCATTGCTGCAACGGTGATTGATGTCCTGCCCAATGGCAATTTACTGGTCAGTGGCGAAAAGCAAATCGCCTTTAACAAAGGCGCGGAGTTTGTCCGATTTTCTGGCGTCGTCAATCCACAAACAATCACCGCAGCTAATTCCGTGTCATCTACCCAAGTGGCGGATGCACGCTTTGAATATCGCTCTACGTCGCGTGTCGATTTTGCTGAAGTGAATTCTTTGTTGACGCGGTTTTTCCTCAGTTTCCTACCTTTTTAGTTTGCACAAAATATGGCCGGAAATAGAGTGACGAGTTGAGTGACCTACGAAAAAGAGCAGTGCAAGAAAATAGAAGAGCACAATATGAAAACATCTAATTCCTCACCCAAAAAGTATCAACGCTTATTGCGAACTTGCTTGCAGTTGCTGTGTTTGGTGGTGGCAATGCCGCTGGCGCAATTAGCCCATTCTGAGCGCCTCAAAGATCTTGCTGGCATTCAGGGCGTGCGTCAAAATCAATTGATGGGCTATGGCTTGGTGGTCGGTTTAGATGGCAGTGGCGATCAGACTACGCAGACGCCGTTCACCGTACAAAGTATCATTAGCATGATGCAGCAAATGGGCGTCTCGATCCCAGTTGGCACTAGTTTACAGTTAAAAAATGTAGCAGCCGTGATGGTGACGACTTCTTTGCCACCATTTGCGCAGCCTGGTCAGACTTTGGACATTACCGTGTCATCGATGGGGAACGCGAAGAGTTTGAAAGGCGGCACTTTATTGATGACACCTTTAAAAGGCGCTGATAATCAGATTTATGCAATGGCGCAAGGGAATGTCTTGGTGGGGGGCGTCGGTGCTGCGGCAAATGGTAGTAAAGCACAAGTGAATCATTTAAGCGTAGGTAAAATTTCCGCAGGAGCTACCGTCGAGCGCTCTGTGCCATCACCTTTGGGGCGTGGTAATTCAATTCAATTGGAATTAAATACCTCGGACTTTTCTACGGCGAGCCGCGTTGTGGAGGCAATTAATCAAAAGTTTGGCCCTGAAACAGCGGCCGCAGTTGATGGTCGCGTCATTCAAGTAAAAGCGCCACAGGTTAATGATCAACGCGTTGCTTTTTTGGGGGCTTTAGAAAGTTTAGAAGTAACGCCTGCGGCAACTGCGGCTAAGGTCATTCTCAATGCGCGTACTGGTTCCATCGTCATGAATCAATCCGTCAGCCTCGAAACTTGTGCAGTGGCACATGGTAATTTGAGCGTCGTGATCAATACCGATAATGCAGTCAGTCAACCCAATGCCTTAAGCAATGGGCAAACGGCAGCGACACCCAATTCCAATATTTCCATTACCAAAGAGGGCGGGCAATTGCTGACATTGAAGGCCGGTGCTTCCCTTTCGGACGTCGTCAAAGCATTAAATTCTGTTGGGGCTACGCCTCAAGATTTGTTGGCGATTTTGCAGGCGATGAAGGCCTCGGGCGCGTTGCGCGCTGATTTGGAAATTATTTAAAATTCAAACGAGAATATAAAATGATTGGACGTGTTGATTTATCAGACAAACTTGCTTTTGATAGCAAGGGACTAGATGCATTGCGTCAGTCGTCTAAGGATAATTCTCCAGAGTCACTCAAGGCAGCTGCGACGCAATTCGAGGCGCTCTTTATGAGCATGATGCTAAAGTCGATGCGTCAAGCAGGGGGACAAGAGGGGATGTTCGATAATGAACAGAGCCGCATGTATACGTCGATGTTAGATCAACAATTGTCACAAAAAATGGCGAGTCGTGGAATGGGCTTAGCTGATGCCATGGTGCGCCAGCTTTCCAATAATGCGATGTCGCAAGCCTTGCAGTCTGAGAATCCACCACCGATTCCTCTGGGAGGCTTGGGTGGTGTAGTTGATTACGTGGAGCAGCAAAAATATGCATTGAGAGCAGAAAAATTATTGGAATCGACAGGAAATATCTCGTCGAATTCTCCTGCGCGTCATGTGCAAGAATTTACGCAAAAACTAGCTGCGCATGCAGAGTCAGCAAGTCAAGGTACAGGCATCCCCGCCAAGTTCATGTTAGGGCAGGCAGCGCTAGAGTCTGGTTGGGGCAAACGTGAAATTAAAGCCATCGATGGAACATCAAGTCATAATGTATTTGGCATCAAAGCCGGCGGTAATTGGAAAGGTCGTACCGTCGACACCTTGACGACAGAATACTCCAATGGCGTCGCGTATCAAAAAGTGGAAAAATTTCGTGCTTATGACAATTATGGTGATGCATTCAAAGATTATGCCAAACTGATTCGAGACAATCCGCGTTATCAAGCGGTACTGCAAAATGGTGGAGATGCGACTCAGTTCGCGCAAGCATTGCAAAAAGCTGGATATGCGACCGATCCCCATTACGCGCAAAAGTTGACTAAAGTAATACAGCAGTCATTTTCTGGTTGATACAGTCGACTTGGCGATTCGCTAAGAATTAAAGTTTTTCCACAAAGGCCCGTTAAAACAGAGGACGGAAGTCAGCAATAGTATCCCTACGGTTTCCCTGAAAGTAATACGGTAAATTGACATTTTGAGTGAATAGGTTGAATTATGGGTACCAATATCTTAGGAATTGGACAAAGCGCGTTGGCAGCAGCACAGATGGGTATCGCCACTGCCGGTCACAATATCGCTAATGTCAATACGCCTGGCTACAACCGCCAACAACTCTTGCAAAGCGCAGCCGCTGCACAAAATGTAGGAGGGAGTTTTATCGGTCAAGGGACTGTCGTTGGCGAAGTTCGACGTATCTATAATGAATTTGTTGGTCAACAAGTTAACGCAACACAGTCATCGCAAAATTATGCCGCAGCCTATTTAGGTCAAATCCAACAAATAAGCAATTTGGTTGCCGATCAATCGGCGGGTGTTTCCCCTGCTTTGCAAGATTTTTTTAGCGCTATCCAAAATTTAGCCGTTAGCCCAAATGGTACGGCGGGTGCAGCAGCACGCCAAGCGGTGCTCTCAAATGGGTCAGCATTGGTGGGGCGCTTGCAAAGTCTGGGTGGTCGTCTTG
>CAYXJI010000128.1:0-1563 GCA_964465175.1 uncultured Burkholderiaceae bacterium
CCGCTCCGTCACGACCGCCAAACGCTGTGTGAGTGCCGTATTCAGATCCTTCCATACGATCAAAGGCGGCGCGGGTTTCATGAACTTGTCAGCAATGGTGTCGGCCTGCCATCTGACTGAAAACTTATTTGACGCACTGCGCACTGGAAAATCACCAGTGACGCCAATCGCCATCGAAGCGGCACTAGAAGCCAGCGGTTTTGTCTCAGATCAATTGACCGCGCTCTCTAACGGCACCAGCCCAGAACAATTGTCGACGATGCCAGCCGCTTTAGAGCAGCTATTGAATGATGCTATCGAAGGCAAGGCGAGATCTGCACCAGCAAAAAAAGATAGCAAAGCAGCCAATACAGCGGCGACAACCACCACTGCTGAACCAACTCCAGCTGCCGCTAGCGCACCCGCCTCAGGCGCTGATGGCGAGGTACCTTGGGAAGCCTACTATCGTTCGGTGACGCCACCCGGTACTTTGCCAGAAGTCACCACGGTAAATCCTGTCGTCAAGCAAGAACAAGAAGCAGTTAAAACTTCCTTAGCCAGCAACGAAGTCAAGCAAACAGCGCCCGCTAAAGAAGAAAGCATACGTATCGATGCGGTGAAACTCGACGTCTTATTAGAAGTCGCAGGCGAATCTGTACAGGCAGCCAACCAAGCAGCCGTTCTACTTGAAAAATTGGGGCAATTTAGCTTTGATGGCGATGCAGCGCCGCTGATGTCGGCACTCACTGAGACGCTCAATCGCGCTTCTCGCTATTCCACGGAATTACAACGCGCAACATTGGCGACGCGCATGCAACCAGTGGGCCGTTTATTCCAAAAATTCCCACGCTTGATTCGTGAACTGGCAAAAGATTTAGGCAAAGACGTCGATCTCGAAATCTCCGGTGCTGAAACTGAGGTTGATCGGGTTGTGGTGGACAGCCTGTACGATCCTCTCGTTCACATGTTGCGCAACTCACTTGATCACGGCATTGAAACCGCCGATGAGCGTGCGCAAACCAGCAAGCCTTCACGCGCCAGAATTTTACTCAAAGCATGGCAAGAAGCCAGTAGCGTCATGATCGAGGTAACCGATGACGGTAAAGGCATGGATGCTTCCCGCTTACGTGAAAAAGCAATCTCAAAAGGCTTAATCAGTACCCACGAAGCAAAAACGGATGACGAAGCATTTCAATTGGTCTTCTTACCTGGTTTCTCTACTAAAGAAGTCGCCTCTAGTGTCTCTGGACGTGGCGTCGGCATGGACGTAGTAAAAACGGCGGTAGAACGTCACCGTGGTGCGATTCGCATTAATTCTCATTTAGGTAAAGGCACCACATTCATCATTCGCCTGCCTATCGAATTGTCGATTGTGCCTACAATGCTGGTACGCACGGCTGGCGCCTCTCTTGCATTGCCAATGTCTACCGTACAGCGCGTTGTTGAGCTGCCAGATACCTTTGAAAGTGTGGGCGGACAACCTGTACTACGTGATTTGGGCAGACCGCTACCGATACGTTCATTAGGCCAAGTTTTAGGCTATGAAAAGAGCACCGAGAAAGTCGGTATCGTTATTGCAGCACC
>CAYXJI010000128.1:1573-9870 GCA_964465175.1 uncultured Burkholderiaceae bacterium
TCCGTAGACTCCGTCGATGGTACGTCCGATTTGGTCATCAAGCCATTAACTTGCATCTCAACACCAGGCATTACGGGTACTGCGCGTTCTGCTGAAGGTGAATTGGTTTTGGTAATCAGCTTATCTTTCTTGTTAGATGGCTGTAAAGTAGTTGAACGCCATACTTAAACAACTCTAAGTACGCCAAAGCCCTTGGCAAATTCCAGGCTAATTTCAAAAATCTTCAAATAGCATCTGACATTAAACAATGTCAGATGCTCACGCAACACGACTTGTTGTTCTCTGTCAAAATAGCGTTTTCATCGTCCCTCGCGCCACATCGGCAGCCGTCAAATCACATGAGCACTCCAGATATTCCCCATTTACCGCCTCTTGAATTTCACAAGCGTTTTGCGGGGCTTGGTCACGCCTTTTATACTGAACTACAACCCACACCGTTAAAGTCGCCCTATCTGATTGCGACTAGCCCATCCATGTTAGCTGAGTTCAATCTATCAGCCGAGCAAATGCAGTCACTAGAAATGGTGGAAACCTTTAGTGGCAATCGTACCCCAGCAAATAGCACACCATTGGCGGCTGTTTACTCGGGTCATCAATTTGGCGTATGGGCAGGACAACTGGGGGATGGCCGCGCGATTTTACTGGGCGAACTGACATCAAAACAAAATGGCAGCTTACATGAGATTCAATTAAAGGGCGCGGGTATGACACCCTATTCCCGCATGGGAGATGGACGGGCCGTATTGCGTTCTTCAGTTCGCGAATTTTTGTGCTCAGAAGCCATGGCGGGTTTGGGCATACCCACTTCACGAGCGCTATGCATTACCGGATCTGATCAATATACGATGCGAGAAATGCCAGAAAAAACCGCCGTCGTCACTCGCACAGCACCAAGTTTTATTCGATTCGGCTCATTTGAGCACTGGTATTACAATGATCAAGCTGCCCAACTAAAAACACTAGCGGATTTTGTCATTCAACATTATTACCCTGACTTGGCACAGTCCAATAATCCATATCAGGCATTGTTACGCACGATTGTAATTAAAACCGCCGATTTGGTAGCGCAATGGCAATCGGTTGGTTTTATGCATGGCGTTTTAAATACCGACAATATGTCGATACTTGGCCTTACTTTAGACTATGGTCCCTTCGGTTTTATGGACGGCTACGATCCCGCGCATATTTGCAATCACAGCGATAATCAAGGGCGTTATTCCTACCAAATGCAAGCACGCATAGGGCAATGGAATTGTCATGCCCTAGCGCAGGCATTATTACCATTAATTGGTGACGTGGAATCTACACAAGAAGCCTTGTCTTGCTATGTTGAGCAGTACGAAAGCAGCTATGACCGCATCATGCATGCCAAGTTTGGCTTATCAAAATCGCTGCTAGGCGATCAAGATTTGTTCACGAATTATTTTGAAATAATGGCTGAAACCGGCACCGACTTTACGCTAGCATTCCGTCAACTTAGCCGAATACGGATCACAAACAGTCAAAACGATCATTTCTTGCGCGACCTATTTATTAATCGCGAACGGTTTGACGCATGGTTAGCGACTTACCGTCAGCGACTTGCATTAGAGAACTCATTAGATACGGAACGTGCGGCGAGCATGAACCGCACCAACCCCAAATATATCTTACGCAATTACTTGGCACAGCAAGCCATCGGGCGCGCTGAAGGAAAAGACTTCAGTGAAATTGATAAACTAAACAGAATTCTGGCAAAACCTTACGACGAACAAATCGAACATGAGCAATATGCGCAACTACCACCTGATTGGGCAAGCACCTTATCGGTCAGTTGCTCTTCTTAATCGATAGTTGAAACCACATTACTTCTACTTAGCCAAATTGGAATCATCATGAACAAAGTTAAAAAAACCGATGCCGAATGGCGCCATCAATTGAGCGAGATGGAATACCAAGTCACGCGCCATGCTGCCACCGAGCGCGCGTTTAGCGGTAAATTTTGGGATCATCATGAAGCTGGCATCTACACTTGTGTCTGTTGCGACACCCCGCTTTTTGAATCGGACGCCAAATTTGAATCCGGCTGCGGTTGGCCAAGCTACTTTAAGGCACTCAATCCGGCCCATGTAAGAGAAATTGCCGATCATTCACATGGCATGACACGGGTCGAAATTGTGTGTAATATCTGCGACGCCCATTTAGGACATGTGTTTCCTGATGGGCCACCGCCAACCCGTATTCGGTATTGCATCAATTCCGCATCGCTAAAATTTGAAGTCAAAAACTAAAAAAGCTATTCCAAATTACTATGATGAAATTTCTGTTCGACGTTTTCCCGGTTATTCTATTTTTCATCACCTACAAATGGGGTGAAAAAAATGCAGAAAGCTCTCAACAACTTGCCAATCAAGTCTTGTCGCATTTGACCGCGAGTAATGGAGTCGGATTGGAGCAAGCGCCTATTCTGCTCGCCACAGCACTAGCAATAATTGCATCCATCCTACAGATCGCCTACCTAGTGATTTCGAAGAAAAAGGTTGATCCTATGTTGTGGATCTCGTTCTTTATCATTAGTGTATTTGGCAGTGCCACCATTTATTTTCAAAATGATGCATTCATTAAATGGAAGCCCACGATCATTTATTGGGCTTACGGCACAACATTTTTACTAAGTGAATTCGTGTTCAAGAAGAATCTATTAAAGCTTGCAATGGGTAGTCAAGTGACCATGCCCGAGGCCATCTGGCGCAAGCTGAGCGTCATTTGGGCGCTGTATTTCCTCGCTATGGGAATCCTCAATATCTATGTTGCGTTCACTTACCCGCAAACAACTTGGGTTTCCTTCAAACTGTATTCTATCGGTGCCTTACCCGTATTTTTGATACTCCAAAGTTTCTTTCTGGCAAAACATATTGAGGAAGCAAAATGAACCAAGCCAATACGCGCCTGCAGATAATTCAAGAGCGGCTAGAACAAACACTGCAGCCGCGCTCATGTGACGTACAAGACGATTCCGCAGCGCACAAAGGGCATGCCGGCGCTGCCAGCGGCGCTGGACATTTCACTTTGAAGATTGTGAGTGAAAAATTTGAAGGCTTAAATCGCATTTCTCGCCACCGTCTGGTGTATGATGCCGTTGGCGATTTAATGCACACGGAAATACATGCCCTTGTGATCCATGCTTTGAGTCCTTCTGAAGCACCCCAATAAACATTTTTATCAACCGTTTTTGTTTTATTTACTTTGTTATTTTAGGAATAGATAATGACTTTTAAACCCGCTCATTTGCTGGTTGTACTTCTAGTAACCGCATTCCCTGCGATGGCGCAGAACTTGGCAACGGTCAATGGAAAAGCAATCCCTGCCTCAAAAGCAGAACCATTTGTAAAGCAAGCTTTGGCACAAGGTCAAAAAGACTCGCCACAATTGCGCGCGATGATCAAAGACCGTTTGGTTGGTACAGAAGTGTTGTTGCAAGAAGCTGAAAAAGCTGGCTACGCAAAAAATGAAGATGTCAAAATCCAAATCGAAATGGCGCGTCAACAAATTTTGATTCAATCTTTGATGCGTGCCCACGTAGAGAAAAACCCAGTGTCCGAAGCCGATATCAAAGCAGCCTACGAAAAATGGAAAACACAAAACGGTGACAATGAATATCATCCTTTCCATATCTTGGTAGAAAAAGAAGATGACGCGAAAGCCATCATTTCAAAATTAAAAGGCGGCGCTAAATTTGACGAATTGGCGAAGCAATCCAAAGATACTGGCTCCGCTGGTAAAGGTGGCGATTTGGATTGGGTTTCTCAAGCAAACGTTCCTCCTGCATTCGCAGCAGCATTGGCCACATTGAAAAAAGGTCAGTTCACAGAAACCCCAGTCAAAACTGAAGTTGGTTTCCACGTCATCAAATTAGAGGACGTTCGCCCACTGAAATTACCGAGCATGGAAGAAGTGAAACAACAGATCGGTGAAAGCTTAGTACAAGAAAAAGTACAAGCTTATCAACAAGCATTGATCAAAAAAGCAGTGATTAAATAATTTTCTACTGCTCGCTGACAAAAAAAGACGCTATCGAGCGTCTTTTTTGTTGATGGGAATAAGAAACTACTACCGTGTACATAGAACAAAAATTTGAACCGCAGCGTACGCAGAAAACCATTCCTACTTACGTATTCTTTGCGCTCCTCAGCTCCTCAGCTCCTCAGCGTCTCGGCCTCTCGGCCTCTCGGCCTCTCGGCGTTTAAGAGCTTTAAATCAAAAGACAGTGCGCGATCAGCAAATCTGCAAACCTCACACGCCCATCTTCTCCAACATACTCCCCAGCTCCCGCAATGCAGGTTCTAATTTTGGATGTTTGCTGGCGAATTGCGCATAGATTTGACGAGAGCGATCGCTTAATGCTGCATATAAAGGATCATCGGGATTATTATCTTTAGTCAGCACGGTTTCTATGTCTTGATGCAGATTTTGCAGCAATGCCTTCATCTCGGCATCGACTTGTTCAGTGCTATGCAAACCGTCCTGCAATTGCTTGAGTAAACCTTTTAACATATCGCGTTTCATACTGTTCTCCTTGGTTCTCTATTTCACAAATTACACAAATTTCACTAGTTCTGCGTAACACTACGCTTTCAAGAGCAGAACCACCGCTTCCGCTGCGATCCCCTCTTCTCTGCCTAAATAGCCTAGCTTTTCATTCGTCTTGGCTTTGATATTGACCTGCGATACTAAGACTTGCAAATCTTCCGCAATCGCCAACACCATCTTGGGAATATGTGGTGCCATTTTGGGCTGTTGCGCGATGATGGTTGCGTCCAAATTCCCCACTACATAGCCACAAGCATGCACGCGTGCCATCGCAGTACGCAACAACGCCCTTGAATCGGCACCGGCAAATTGTACGTCGGTATCGGGGAACAATTTTCCTATATCACCCAAGGCTGCCGCCCCGAGCAAGGCATCGGTGATTGCATGCAATAAAACGTCGGCGTCAGAGTGGCCCAATAAGCCCGTCTTATGGGGGATATCGACACCACCAATAATTAATTTTCGTCCTTCAACCAAGGCATGGCAATCGTAACCTTGACCGATACGAAATGGTAATGGCGAGCCTGCTGCCTGATTTGTTTCGCTTGTACTCATCGCTACTCATCACTCTTTAAAAAATAATGTCAAAAATTCCAAATCCTCGGGTACTGTCAGCTTGCGATTGCGCATCGCGCCTTCCACTAATTGAGGGTGATACCCAAGGGTTTCAATCGCACTGGCTTCGTCGGTCACTTTTATCGCCATTTCTAAGGCTCGCGACAACAGACCCAAGCCAAACATTTGTGGCGTCTGTGCCAACCACAAATTATCACGTTCTATGGTTTCAATTTTGCCCGCCACACTACGCTTCACCGTGTCCACTACGGGCAAGGCCAATAGGCCACCATTCACATCATCACCGACCGCCGCGATCAATTTATTCACCAAAGCTGGCGTTAAACCTGGGCGAGCAGCGTCATGGACTAGTATCTGATCGTGATCTTGATAATGGCTAAATTTGCGTATCACCTGCAGGCCATTTTGCACGGTATCGCGCCGTGTGGCACCACCGCAATTGAGTACAGTGAGTTTGTTATGTGCGGCAACAGCCGCATCAATAAAGCCATCCTCGGCACTAACCACGACAAAGATATGATCGATTTGTGGACATGCTAAAAAACAATCCACCGTTCTTTGCAACACACGCTTCCCCGCCAAATCGAGATACTGTTTAGGTACGCTGGTCGCCATCCGTGCACCCACGCCAGCCGCTGGGATCAAGGCGATATATTTTGGCTTGCCCGCTGCGGGATTTTCCCCATCGGCATGCAGGGATAGGCGGGACAAATTCGACAATTCGTGAGATTCTTGGGTCATTTCAAGGAGACGCGTAGTTGGGCTTGTGCATCGTTTATAATTGACCCTCATTTTAACCGCCAATTCTTGCCTCTGGGCTTTTTCCCGCCTGGCGCAGCCGAATTTGCCAAACTCCTTGCTTTACATCTAATGTCTTTCGATTTCATCAAAGCCTTACCCAAAGCGGGGCACCGATTTGTGCTGCCGACCACCCATGGCTCCGCCGACGCTTACGCGATTGCACAAGCGACGACTGTCTTAAAAGCAGAAAAAAGATTTGTGACGATCTTTGTCGCCAGCCCGGCTGATGCGCAACGCCTACTCAGTGAATTACCATGGTTTGCTCCCGCACTCCGCTGCCACTTGCTGCCCGATTGGGAAACCTTGCCGTATGACGCGTTTTCACCGCATCAAGATTTAGTGTCCGAGCGTCTGGCGACTTTATATGAAATCAATAGTGGCAATTGCGATGTCCTCATCGTGCCTGCAACGACCGCCTTGGTGCGCATGGCGCCACCGTCATTTTTAGCGGCTTATACCTTCTTCTTTAAAGTTGGTGAGACCCTCAACGAAGCCAAACTCAAAACGCAACTGACACTGGCTGGCTACACCCACGTATCACAAGTGATGTCGCCCGGCGAATACTCGGTGCGGGGCGGCCTGATAGACTTGTTTCCCATGGGCTCAGTGCTGCCTTATCGGCTTGATCTATTTGGCGACAGCATAGAAACCATACGCACCTTTGATGCAGATACGCAGCGTTCTTTATATCCAGTCAAAGAAGTCCGTCTGCTGCCGGGGCGTGAATTCCCTATGGATGAAAGCGGACGCAGCGCGTTTCGCAATCGTTGGCGCGAGCAGTTTGAAGGCGATCCCTCGCGCTCTACCGTCTATAAAGACATAGGCAATGGTATCGCCTCGGCCGGTATTGAATATTACTTACCCTTGTTTTTTGAATCGACCGCGACGCTTTTTGATTACCTGCCTCAAAACACGCATTACATCTTGATTGGCGATATCGAAGAAGCGATACAACGCTTCTGGATAGACACGCGCTCGCGTTATCAGTTTTTAAAATCCGACCGTGAGCGCCCTGTCCTACCGCCAGAATCCATCTTTTTACGTGATGAAGATTTCTTTGTCACCCTAAAATCAGAAGCGCGCTGGGTCGTACAAAATGGCGGTGCGGCATCTGAAGTATCGAGTTTTTTACCTGATATTGCGGTCAACCGACGCGCCGATGATCCGCTGACCAATCTGCGTTCCTACTTATTACAAACCGATAAGCGCGTCTTCATTTGTGCCGAAACGGCAGGTCGTCGCGAAACCCTACAACAATATTTTCGCGATTTCGATTTGCACATCGATCTGAGTGAAGACTATGCAGACTTCCTCACCAGCAGCGCAAAATTAGTCTTAGGTGTCGCGCCTTTGCATGCAGGTTTTCAAGCGCATGACATTGCCTTCATCACGGAAACCGAATTGTACGCAGGCTCGGGCAAGCGTGTAGGGCGTAAAAAACAAGAAGCCGTGACCCAAGTCGAGCACATGGTGCGCGACTTGTCTGAATTAAAAATTGGCGATCCTGTGGTCCATAGCAATCACGGCATAGGTCGTTATATGGGGCTCATTAGCATGGATCTGGGCGAAGGTGAAACCGAATTCCTGCATTTGGAGTACGCCAAAGATACCAAACTTTACGTTCCCGTATCCCAGTTGCATGTCATTTCACGTTACTCCGGTGCGTCGCCAGACGATGCACCGCTGCATGCGCTAGGCTCAGGTCAATGGGAAAAAGCCAAACGTAAAGCCGCACAGCAAATCCGTGACACCGCCGCCGAGTTACTCAATCTGTATGCGCGCCGCGCATTGCGTCAAGGCCATGCATTTGAATATTCAGCGCATGATTACGCCGCTTTTGCCGATAGTTTTGGCTTTGACGAAACGCCAGATCAAGCCGCTGCCATCACCGCCGTGATCGGCGATATGACTTCTGGCAAGCCCATGGATCGCTTAATCTGTGGCGACGTCGGCTTTGGCAAAACTGAAGTCGCATTGCGCGCCGCCTTTGTCGCCGTTATGGGTGGCAAACAAGTCGCGATTCTCGCGCCGACCACGCTGCTGGCAGAGCAACATGCACAAACATTTGCTGATCGCTTCGCCAATTGGCCAGTGAAAATTGCCGAGTTATCGCGTTTCAGAAGCGGCAAAGAAATCTCACTCGCCATGAAGGGCATGGGCGATGGCACGGTCGATATCGTGATCGGCACGCATAAACTTTTATCCGACGACGTGCAATTTTCCCGGCTTGGTTTAGTCATCATCGATGAGGAACATCGCTTCGGTGTACGGCAAAAAGAAGCGCTCAAATCGCTGAGAGCCGAAGTCGATGTACTAACGCTGACCGCCACGCCGATTCCACGTACCTTGGG
>CAYXJI010000129.1:0-2066 GCA_964465175.1 uncultured Burkholderiaceae bacterium
AGTCCGAAAAAGGAATGCCATCGGTTGAAGAACGTGAACGAATGGATGTTATGGAAGATACCTTGCAGCCCAAATTGGAAAAGGATGGCTTTGCGACTTTAGCACTCGTATCAACAGGGGAGAATTTACGTGAATGGACTTACTACGTAAAGTCTGAGGAAGAATTTTTCTCTCGATTGAACAAGGCTCTTGCGGGAAAAGCTGTATTCCCAATTGACATACATACCGCAGTCGATTCTAAGTGGGCTATGTACGAAAAATTTAGAGCAGGTGTCCGCTTTAAGGCAGGTGCGAGCGATTGAATCTGATAGATAACAGGTCGTTCGAGAAGAGCGCGCGAATTTGCGTTTCTTCATATTTACTTTTCGAGGCGCGCGCCTCTCAACTCAATCGTTATCCATCATGAAAAACTCGACGCGCAATTGGCTGTTTTCTGAAGGTGCCTCATCGACGGTTCTTCGCGAATTGAGTTTGAAAGTCGGTTCTTTGCCTAATTCCTATCTAGAACTTCTTGGTCAAGGAAATGGCGGAGAGGTTGGACTCAAAGTGAGTCCATTCAATTTCTGCCTCGACACTGCTGAATCCGCACTGGACTACTGGAAAAGTGGTACGTACACTACTAATGGCGTGTTTGTTTTTGGCTGCGATGGAGGTGGCTCACTATGTGCATTTGATCTGAGTACCGCAGGTTAATGGCCTGTAGTGTGCTTCGATCCGATTGACCCTGAAGGTAGCATGGAAACCGTCGCACCTGACTTTGAAAGTCTCATAGGGCAGTTAACGGAAAATGGATAACAGGACTTTCGACGGGGAGTCGCCAATGATGATTTCATCTTTATTTACAACCATGGCGGCGATCCCGTCAAATCTGCGTTATGGATCATTAATGCGCCCGACCATCGCAACCTTGCTCACCTTGATTTGCATCGCTATTTCACTGCCAACTTTCGCGGGAGAAGGAAAATTTAATGGTACGTGGTCTATTGATCTTCGTTCAAAAGAAGAACAAAAGCGTGGCGTCGAATGTGGATTGGCCACATTCTCACTTGTACAGACAGGAAATAAAATTACTGGAAATCACGTTTTTTCAACAGCAGGCTGTGCTCGCCTAAATGAAGGTGGTGACGGAACTGTTAAAGGCGTGATCGTTGAAAAAACGGCAGTGCTTGTTGTCACGAGTGGACGTAATGGAGCAATTGTCATGGGAACAGCTACAGTAAATGGAAACGCCCTATTCTGGGAAACAGTACACGAAATTAAACAGGGCGAGCCAGAGGGAGACTCTCCGCTAATTTTAGGGAACGGAAGACTCACCCGAGAGAAATTACATGAAAATCATCCATAACATGACTTTCGAAAATGACGCGCGAATATGTGTTTTCTTAAAATTTGTTGATTGGCGCGCGCGCCTTTCAAATCAACGTTAGGCAATAAAATATGAACCCTACTCAAACAGGGAAAAACTACGACACAATTACAAATCTTTGGTCTGACGATCGCTTCAATATGAAAAACGGGATCGATCAGCACAAAAGAGCGATATCATTTGTTAAGTCGAGAGGTAAGGCTCTCGATATAGGTTGCGGTCCGACTGGTAGAATAATGGATTTGCTGGACAAAGAAGGCTTTAAGCCTGAAGGTATAGATGTGTCAGAGAAAATGATCGCGCTGGCTAGAAGTCGTAATCCCGAATGGAATTTTTATCACGAAGATATTTGCTCCTATCAGCTATCAGAAAAATATGACTTCATAACCGCTTGGGATAGCATTTGGCACATACCATTGGATGAGCAAGTTAGTGTGATATCGAAGCTGGCAAGTGCGTTAACCCCCGATGGCATAATGATATTTTCTTTTGGCGGAGTTAACGAGCCGGGAGATCATTCTAACGACGCTATGGGGCAGATGATGTACTACTCATCTCTAGGCACTAATGGCGTCATACAGGTATTTCTTGATAATGGTTGTACCATCAAGCACCTGGAATTTGATCAGTATCCAGAATTACACACATATATTGTGGCGCAAAAAATTGCCTAACGAGTAAGGTTAGATTGTGATCGCTT
>CAYXJI010000129.1:2076-3244 GCA_964465175.1 uncultured Burkholderiaceae bacterium
CTTTGTAGCCGCCTAATGTGCATATTCGGGTAGTCTGTGTTTAGCCAATGGGTCGTCGGTGCCCTGTACCTTCTCGTACCTCATGTTCCATTTTAATAAAAAGCAACAGCACTAACTCTGTGAAATAATCGGAATAATTGATGCCGTCGTCACGTAGCACGTCACACAAATTTCAGAGTTTTTGGACGATATCGTTATTATTCATGATGTACTTCTTGAAGTTCAGTTAGTTTCTTGATTGAGGATGTCGATATAAGCGCGATAGGCATAGACACGATTACGTTTTTGCCCGGTGAGTTCTTGCACCATACCGAGTTGGTCTTGCATGGCGTCTAGTGCTTTGCCGATAGTGGCGGCGGTGAGGCCGGTGGCATTAGTGAGCGCGGCAATGTTGGCGATCGGGTGGGCAAACAGCGCATCGATAATTTGCGTGGCAGAGCCTGCTAAGCGGCCTAGTGTGGACAAACGCAGTTTGTCTGTTGTGAGTAGTTGATTTAGTTCTTGTGCGGTGCTGATGGCTTGGTTCGCGGTGGCGGCGATGGCATCGACGAAGAATAGCAACCAAGCTTCCCAATCGCCGTGGGTGCGCACTTGTTGCAGCAAACGGTAATAGGTATCGCGGTGTTTTTTGAAAAAGACCGATAGATACAATAAGGGTTCTTGTAAGATGCCTGCTTCGACCAAAATCAAAGGGATCATCAAGCGTTCAATACGACCATTGCCATCGATGAAGGGATGTATGGTTTCAAACTGGACATGGGCAAGAGCGGCTTTGATGACAGGTGCGGTTTGCTCAGGTACGTCGTTGATAAACTGCTCTAAAGCTGTCCAGCAATCCATAATTTGATTTGCTGGGGGCGGTACGAAGCTGGCTTCATCCGCTCGATGACCACCTATCCAGACTTGATTGCGCCGAAATTCGCCGGGGCCGCGCTGGGTGCCACGACCGGAAGTCATCAAAGCCTGATGCACTTCAGTAAGCAGCCTAAAACTAATTGGATTGCCTTGGCGTATGCGCTCTACACCCAGCGTAAGGGCATTGACGTAGCAAGACACCTCTTGCACATCATCCATAGGCACGCCGGGCTGACCTTCCATTTCATATAGCATCAGGTCGCTAAGTGATGATTGCGTGCCTTCGATTTGCGAAGACATCACAGCTTCTTTG
>CAYXJI010000129.1:3254-6825 GCA_964465175.1 uncultured Burkholderiaceae bacterium
GCACATAGCTGTATATAAATAACTTTGCATCTGTCATCAAGATGCTGATGGCATCTAACCTACCGAGGGCAATGAGGGCTTCGTTTAAGCGTGTTTGTAGCTTGCCATTAAGTTCCAATGGCGGATGCGGTGGCAAAGCTAGCGGTACAAACGCTAGACAGGCGGTCCCGCCAGCTACAGTAGGGATAAATTGACCAGTAACGCCACGTTCCATGAGTTTGTTTAGGCTAGGTGAAAGTAAAATAAGGAATTCGCTATTTTAACTTAAGGGTAAAGTTAAAATAGCGCTTCTGCTTAATTTAACTTACTTAGTCACTTGGATGCCACATTGGTATTGAAAATGAACATGTGAAATATCCGCTGACTGGGCATAGTTAGGCATTGCTATGATCTTAAAGTCAAAATATCCAATGATATGCATCGTCAGAGAATCAGCTCTTTGCTGATCTTTGTCTGGCTTAAGCAGAGACACGTTATCAGCAATCTTCTTCGCTTCGCTCGCCTCGGCTTGATCGCTTTGTCGTATTGGTCGTAGTACTTCGCAACTGAGTCTTTAAATATGCTGCCGCTAACATTGCATCATTTAGTTACATAAAAAAGAAGATAGAGCGGGGACTGTATTCTTTTTTAGAAACAATGCTCAGGTGCAGGAAAACTCTTATCTTTCACCGCTTCCACATAAGCCTTAATCGCCGCATCAATATTCGTTTGACCTTCCATAAAGTTCTTCACAAAACGCGCTTTGCGGCCAGGGAAAACGCCGAGTAAATCGTGCATGACTAAGACTTGACCTGAACAATCGGGACCCGCGCCTATGCCTATGGTTGGGATATGTAAAAGCTCAGTCACTTCTTTTGCTAGACCGGCTGGGATTGCTTCTAAGACCAATAAAGCCGCGCCAGCTTCTTGCAATAATTGAGCATCGGCTTTGAGTAAGTCGGCTGCTGCGGTGGTTTTACCTTGAACTTTGTAGCCGCCTAATTGATGTACTGATTGCGGGGTGAGTCCGAGATGGGCGCAGACAGGGATGGAGCGCTCGGTCAGGAATTTAATGATAGGCGCGATCCATGCGCCACCTTCGACTTTGACCATTTGTGCGCCGGCTTGTATTAGTTGTACTGCATTGGCAAAAGCGGTTTCTGGTGTTGGATAGGTGCCAAATGGCATATCGGCGACTACGAAAGCTTTGTCATTGCCGCGTACTACGCTGGCGGTGTGGTACGCGACATCGGCATTCGTCACGGGTAGGGTGGAGCTGTGTCCTTGGCAGACCATGCCTAGCGAATCACCGATTAATAAAACCTCGACACCACAACGATCCATCATGGCAGCAAAGCTGGAATCGTAGCAGGTCAACATAGTGATTTTCTCACCTTGTTCACGCAGGGTATTGAGTGTCGTGATGGTGACCGCTTTGCGGTCTTGTAAGTATTCAGCCACGATGTTTCCTTTGTTGTGAAGTTGATTGACTTAAAAGCCTAACTTCTAAAAATAAAATACACAGCGCCCACTAAACATAATCCTGCCCACACATAGTCTAGCTTAAACGGCTGATTCATATAAATCATCGAAAACGGAACGAAGACAAGCAGCGTCAAGACTTCTTGCAGGATTTTGAGTTGGGCCAAACTGTATTGAGTGTAACCGATACGATTGGCGGGCACTTGGAGTAAGTATTCAAATAAAGCGATGCCCCAGCTGATGAAGGCCGCGATGTACCAGGCTTTATTGTTGAGGTTTTTGAGATGCCCGTACCAGGCGAAGGTCATGAAGACATTGGAGAGTATCAAGAGACCAGTGGTTTGCAGGATGACGGGAATTTGCATGTGATTTCTGATCCGCACTAGTTGTTGAGCACTACAATTTTTGTATGCCTTGTTCCGCGACCGCTGGGGCAAATTGATGTGCTGCGCCTCTGCCTGGAATGGTGATAAATGGATCGAGCTGGAGTAGTGGAATTAAAACAAAGGCGCGCTCTGTCATGCGCGGATGGGGCACAGTCAAGTGTTCGGTATTGATCTCTTGCTGACCATATAAAAGCAAATCTAGATCTAAGGTGCGCGGTGCGTTGCGATACGGACGTTCGCGACCCCAGGCGAGTTCTAATGCTTGCAAATGTTCTAGTAAAACCTGCGCATCCACCTCGGGTTCTCACGCCACGACCGCGTTGATATAGTCGTCACCGCTAGAATCTATCGGGGCGGTGATGAAGAGCGATGAGGCTCGCTTGAATTGCGTTTGCGGTAGGCCGCGTAGCGTTTCTATCGCGTATTCAACAGTGGCGCGTGCGTCACCGAGATTGGCGCCGATTCCTATGTAAGCACAGATCGTCATGACTTTATTCTGCAGAATCGGTTTTAGGTTTGCTGCTGGTATTGCGATTTGGGCTGCGACGTGGGCGGCGTTTTTTTGCGGGTGCGTTCTCGGCTGTTTTGGCTTTTGGTTTAATGCTCAATAAGCGCACGCGGTCTTCTTCATCGCCATTGATAAAGTCAGTCCACCATTCGCCGAGCTCGGCGTCGATTTCACCGGAAGCACAACGCAGTAGGAGAAAATCATAACCAGCGCGCAGGCGATTATTTTCTAAGAGCTTGTACGGTGCTTTACCTATGCGTTTTTCAAAGCGTGGCTGCAAAGCCCAGATGTCGCGCATATCGGTGCCGATCTTGCGTTGCAACGCGAGCGCATCGGTTTGCGTATTCAGCACATCATCAGCGGCTAAATGCAAAGCGGGGATAGGCAATTCACCCGAGACTTTATAGGCTTCCCATTTTTCTACGACTTGATGCCAGAGCAGAGAGGCGAATAAAAAACCCGGTGATACGGTTTTGCCTTGCTGTATGCGCTCATCGGTATTGGCTAAGGCCAAGGTGACAAAGCGTTCGCCCAGCGGTTGTTCTAGTACGACATCGAGTAGCGGCATGAGGCCGTGATGCAGGCCTTCTTTGCGTAATTGCTGCAAGCAGGCCATGGCATGTCCGCTCATTAAGAGCTTGAGCATTTCATCAAACACGCGCGCGCTCGGCACATTGTTGATTAAAGTGGCCATCACTTTGATCGGTGCACGGGTGTCGGCGTCGATGGTGAATTTGAGTTTTGCCGCAAAGCGCACGACGCGCAACATGCGGATAGGGTCTTCACGATAGCGCAGTTCAGGCACGCCTATGATGCGCAAAGTCTTTTTACGGATATCGGCAATACCGCCGTGGTAATCCAACACCGTCTGGCTGGCGGGATCGTAATACATGGCATTGATGGTGAAGTCGCGTCGAATTGCATCTTCGTGTTGTTCGCCAAAGGTGTTGTCGCGCAAGACGCGGCCATGTTCATCCTTAGGCGATTCATGTTTAGCTGCGCCACGAAAAGTGGTGACTTCGATTAAGTCTTGTCCAAACATGACGTGCACAATCTGGAAGCGGCGCCCAATGATGAAAGCGCGGCGGAATAGTCGTTTGACTTGCTCCGGTGTGGCATTGGTGGCGACGTCGAAATCTTTGGGTTTGACACCTAGCAATAAATCGCGCACGGCACCGCCGACGATAAAGGCTTTAAAACCATTTTCTTGCAAGGT
>CAYXJI010000129.1:6835-9869 GCA_964465175.1 uncultured Burkholderiaceae bacterium
AATCCGAATCGCGTTATTCGAAACCAATGCGGGGTCGATGCCATGTTCTTTGGCGGACAAGACTTTGGGCTTGTTTTTCTTGGCGCTGACTTTGCCTTGATCGGTGGTGTCGTCAGGGTTCTTTACGCCTAGGATTTTGCGGATAAATTTCTTAATCATGCTTTTTATTTTTAAGGGTGTAGCTCAAATAATTGTAAAGTCGGCCAGCCTTGGGCTTGCGCATGGGCTTGCAATCGTTGATTCGGATTAGTCGCTATCGGGTGGGTCACGATAGCGAGCAAAGGAATATCATTTTGTGAATCGCTATAAAAATAACTCTTCTCAAAATCACCTAATTGCTTGCCTTGTTGCGCCAGCCAAGCGTGTAAGTGCGTGACTTTGCCCGGCCCGGAGGTCGGAACACCGCGTAGTTTACCAGTCAAATTGCCTAGTTCGTCTAATTGTGGTTCTGCCGCCAACAAATGATCCACACCTAGCGCCGCCGCAATCGGCTGTGTCACGAAGCGATTGGTCGCGGTAATGATGGCGATCAGATCGTTTTGATCGCGATGCTGTTGTAATAAATCACGCGCAGCGGGGAGTAGAGCAGGGTTGATCACTTCTTGCATAAACTGCGCGTGGTAAGCATCTAATTGCTGCCGTGGAAATCGCGCCAAAGTACCAAGAGCAAATTCCAAATACTCAACTGGATCGAGTGTGCCTGCCTGATATTGCGCGAAGAACTCGGCATTGCGGCGGCCAAATTCTTCCGCATCGACCGCGCCGACACGACACAAAAATTGACCCCATTCGTAATCGGAATCGATTGGTAACAAAGTGTGGTCTAAATCAAAAAGAGCGATGTTTTGCATGGTCGATTAAATATGGTTGGTGTATTTTTCTTAAATCTCGGTGTTGAGAGGTTTAAGTGAACAATTTATTCCGCATGATCTCTCTGCAATAATTCTCGTAACAAGGGCAAAGTAATCGGGCGCTTGGTTTCTAGTGAATAGTGATCGAGTTCGCCTAACATGGAGGTCAAAGAGCGCATGTCGCGGCGGTAGTGCGTAATCAAATAGGGTAACACGCCTTGTGCTATTCCTATGCCTTTGGCCTGGGCTGCGCGTTCTAAGGCATCAATTTTATCCTCATCGGATAAATTAAACCCCAGCCTAGGCGGGTGCGTAAGTCATCTCTTACATTCAAAATCATCGGAGGATGATTGCCTGCCGCGACAAAAAAAGCCCCATTGGCGCGCGCCTCATTGAATAAGGCAAAGGCATCAATCTGCGCTGCTGCGGATAATTGGTCGCAATCATCGAGCAGATACAGATCGACCTCGGGGCTATACCAAAATTGCTCTTCGGGCGCATCGGCACTGATGTAGCGTGTGTGTGCATCTTGCGCGATGGCATGCAGCAAGTGGGTTTTGCCTGCGCCAGCTTCGCCCCATAAATACACCGAACGCTCACCATATTGGCTGGCGATGCGTTCCGAGAATAAGCACAAAATCTGCGCTAACTCGGCATTTTGCCCGACTACAAAAGTATCTAAAGACGGCAGACTTTCCGCGTCCAGATCAAGTAAAAGCTGTCTCATTGTCATGAATATCGTCAAAAAACCAATTTCGTATCATTCATCCAAGATGAATTAAGATTGACGATAAAAGGAACTATTTAAATAGGAAATTCGTAAATTTTTTGCCGCCACCGAGATTACGGCAGAAGCAGGTAAGGCGACCAAAATACCGATAAAGCCAAACAACTGACCAAATGCCATCAAGGCAAAAATCACGGTGAGTGGGTGCAAACCTATGCGTTCGCCGACCAATTTGGGTGTTAAAACGAATGATTCTAAAACTTGACCTGCACCATAAATGATGGCAACGGCGATCAGCCCGTGCAAATCACTAAATTGGAGAACGGCGCTCACCAAGGCTAAAAATAGACCCAAACCGAATCCTAGGTAGGGAATGAAAACCAATAAGCCAGTCAAGATGCCAACCGGCAAAGCCAGATCAAAGCCGGCAATCGCCAGTCCTATCGAGTAATAACATGCCAACACGACCATCACCATGATTTGACCGCGTAGATATTGAGCGAGTAAATCATCGACTTCTTTGAACCAAGTTTGGGTTTGTTTCAACCAACGACGTGGGATGAAATTTTTAAGACGGGCCATCAGTGAATGCCAATCTACTAATAAATAAAACAGCACGATGGGTATCAAGATGAAGTTGGCCAACATGCCAAGTACGGCCGTTCCACCTACTTTGATCGACGATAAAACAGCCTTGCCGATGACATCGCCGCTGTTGGCTAGATGTTCACTGATGAGCGCTTTAATACCTTCGCTATCAATATTGGCCTGAATGCCAAAGTCGTGCAGGAAAGGACTAACAAGAGCATTAAATTTATCTAAAAAGAGTGGAATCTGATTGTGTAACAAGGGAATTTGTTTTTGTAAAATGGGTACCATGATCAAGACTATGGCCAAGACACAGGCCACCACCAAGAGTATCAGCACGGTTGCAGCTATCGGTCGCGGTAACTGTATCCCCTTGATTTTGAGTAGGCAAAGTTTGTCTAACCAAGGATTTAAAACATAGGCCAAGATCGCCGCCACGATAAACGGCATCAAAATCGGGCCGAGTAAAGATAGTAAAAGTATAAAGGCGAGTGCAACGCTTAACCAGGTAATGGTTTGCTTTTGATTGCTGGTCAAATTAAATGGCATAGACTTCTATCGGTTGAACTTCGCGATTAAACCCTTGATTTGCCTAAAAACTAGGTAAAACTCAGGTCGATTTGTTAAAATAGCGCTTTTGGATTCGCTTAAACCAGTATTCTCCCCGAAATCTTAAAGGAATTACGCATTTTTGTGATCCACGTTTCTGGCAATTCCGCTATTTTACCGCCTCAAGCCCCTACTGACGAATATCCTATGAGCACAAATACTCCTGTTTCTCTTTCTTATGCCGACGCTGGTGTCGATATGGTTGCTGGCGACGCGCTGGTCGATGCGATTAAACCATTCGCAAAACGGACCATGCGCG
>CAYXJI010000130.1:0-9850 GCA_964465175.1 uncultured Burkholderiaceae bacterium
ATCGTTGTGGTCTATTGAGATACTGAATTCGGATTAAATCCGCGTTTCCCTAGCAGGATTCGTCAGACTGGGAACTTGCTTGGCAAATTCAATTTGATTTTCTTTTAACAGCGGCACTTTATTTTTGACTGCCGTCATCTCCGCCAAAATCGAAATCGCAATTTCAGCAGGGGTTTTACTACCGATATATAAACCAATCGGGCCATGTAAGTGGGCAATCTGTTCTGCACTCAAGTCAAACGCTAACAAGCGCTGCTTGCGCTTGGCGTTATTGGCACGTGACCCGATCGCTCCCACATAAAAAGCAGGGGATTTTAATGCCTCCATCAAGGCCAAATCGTCTAGTTTGGGATCATGCGTCAAGGCGACCACGGCACTGCGCGCATCAAGCTGCATTGCCATCACTGTATCGTCCGGCATTTCGTGTACTAACTGCACGCCATCGACTTGCCAGCCTTCTCGATATTCTTCACGCGGATCGCACACCGTCACTTGATAATCCATACCGAGCGCGATGCTGGCAAGAAAGCGAGACAATTGGCCAGCACCGATGATCAAAAGACGCCAACGCGGCCCATGGATAGTCTGCAAGTAGCGTTCACTGAGTTGCAAGGCTTCGCTCGCAACGGCAGTTCTCAGCTTGACAGCGCCATCGAGTAGATTCAATTCACGTGCGACTAAGTCATGCTGTGCTAATCGCCCTAACAACTCGGCAATTTGACTTTTTGCATGCAGAGGCTCAATCGCCAGTTGTATGGTGCCACCGCAGGGCAAGCCAAAGCGATGTGCTTCGTCTGCGCTGATACCATAGGTCACAATTTCGGGCAAAGTTCGCGTGCACCCGTGGTTTTGAACGTGCACAATCAAATCATCTTCGAGACAACCGCCCGAGACCGAACCAACAATTTGTCCATGCTCAGCAATAACTAACATCGCCCCTTCTGGCCTCGGGCTTGAGCCCCATGTCTTCACCACAGTGACCAGCTCGCAAGGTATGCCCTCGGCTAACCACTGCGCACAAGTTTTTAGTACTTCTAAATCGATACTATCCATAGACGCGACTACTCTCTTATCGAAATCAAGCTATCTCAGTAAAACGCTGCATCATCTTTCCGCCAACCTCTATCATTTCGAAGAACACCGAGGTCGGTCGTATCCACAGACTACCATCTGGCGCACGATACACGATGGCTGGCTGTAAATCGGCTTCTTGCGTGGCCTTGCAGACCAATTCATAAATACCGCCTTTGTAGTGACGATAACGTACCGGGTTTTCTCCTTGCGATGACTTCGGTTTCGATTTTGGACTCGGTTTTCCAGCAACACCTTGTACATGCTCGCGCAAAAAAACCGGCACCTTCGCCGCACTCAGTTTATTGATTTGTCCAAATAAAGCCGGATAGATCGTAGTCACTTGATGTTGCTGCTGCAGATGAGACGCAATATGCAGCAATAAGTTCGCCGCCACTTCGGCATCAGCTTCGGCTCTGTGCGCTTTACCTTTAAAACGCAGGCCAAGATCGGCGGCTAATGGGCCGAGTGAATAGCTTGCTTTCCCAGGCAGGACACGACGCGCCAATTTCACAGAGCAAATAGTGCCACGATGGCGTGTCGCTAAACCTAGACGCTGCGCTTCTGCGATCAAAAATTTCTCATCGAAGCTGGCATTATGTGCGGCTAAATAATCGCCGCCGATAAAGTCCAATAAGGCTGGCATCACTTCCGTGACGGACGGCGCTTGGTTCACCATCGCTTGCGTAATGCCAGTCAATTGCGTAATAAACGCGGGAATTCGAACATGGCAATTAATCAGCGACACGTAGCGATCGACAATTTCACCGCCCTGTATGCGCAGCGCAGCGACCTCGGTAATTCTATCGCCCTGATCTGGGCTGATACCGGTGGTTTCAAAATCGATCATGACTATGGGTTCTGCTAACATTGTCTGTCCTAAGTTTTCTGTCATCTGGTAATCTACGGATTATTCTAGTGGCGGCTTCGTTATCATGGGTAATGAAGCGACATCGAACAGCACATCGCGTCACCATGACCAAGCCACGCCACCAATTTCTGCTATTGTAATCTGCCTATGCGCGGCGACTGCTGGTCGCGCTTTTATATTTATCATTCACCATCCATGTCAACGCCACACCCATTACATTTTCTCAAAAAATTTTCTCCTCTAGTATTTTTAAAAAAACTCGTCCCCGCCAATGATTTATTGCGTGATTTTGTTTATCGCCGTTTGTGGGTCTCCATCTTAATCAGTTCATTTGGTGCACAAATCACCTTGCTGGCATTACCCTTGACGGCGGCGGTACTACTCCATGCGACGCCCACGCAAATGGGCTTATTGACCTTCATGGAAATTTTCCCCTACGTTTTATTGTCTTTGCCTTCCGGCGTGTGGCTCGATCGCGTTAGAAAATTACCGGTGTATATCACAGGAGAAATTGCGATTTCTTTGGCCGTTGCCAGCGTGCCTATCGCGTGGTGGCTTGGTTATCTCAACATGCCTTGGTTGTACATTGTCGGCTTCTTGATAGGCGCAGTGAACACCACAGCGGGTACCGCCGCACAAATTGTGTTAACCCAAATCGTCCCGCGTGAGCGCCTAATTGAGGCACACGCAAAAAATGCCTTAGCCACATCGGGATCAGAAGTGGCCGGCCCCGCGACGGCAGGCGCGCTCATCAAACTATTAGGCGCGCCTTTGGCCTTATTTGCCGATGCCATCTTACTACTCACATCAGCCGCGATTTTGCGAAAAATTAAAATTCAAGAGGAACGTATCGTTGCTGCCGATGCCAATTTTTGGCGCGATTTAAAAGAGGGATTACGATTTGTCGCCCACAATAAAATTTTAGTCGCACTCGCCATCACCGTTGGTGTCTGGCAAATGGCGTATAACGCCGCCTTGGTGGTGCAAATTTTGTTCGCGACCCGCATCTTAGGATTGTCGGAACATGCCGTGGGTCTATGTTATGTCTGCATGGGAGTTGGTACCGTCACCGCCAGTATTTTCGGCAATCGTATTAGCCGTATCATCGGCCCAGGTCCTTGCATGATTCTTGGCTTTTTGCTCTGCGCACTGGGCTGGGGAATATTAGCCATCGCACCCGCTAATCTCTTTGGGGTGATGGCATTTGGCCTCATGCTAATTTTATTCGCCGTCGGTGGTGTTTTCATTTTCATTAATTTCCTCGCATTGCGGCAAGCCGTGACACCGGAACCCTTGCTCGGTCGTATCACGAGTACGATGCGCTGGCTCACACTACTAGCAGCAGGTCCGGGTGCCCTCATTGGTGGTTATTTAGGCGAGTATTTGGGATTGCGCTACACCTTGGCATTTTCTTGCTTATGCGCGCTACTACTCGCGATTTTTGCATGGCGCAACCCAACCCTGCGTTCCATCAAAGCACTGCCGCAATTAGAGAAATAATGACATGTAGGAGAGATACGACACTGCCGCTCGTTTGGTTTGCAAAATTTACACTTAAAGAAAAAAACACGGGATAATGCAGCCCACCTTGTCCGCTATTGTTTTCGCTATTATAGCTAAGCACGCTGACGAATAAGAATTCCTAAAGGACGTTTTTCGAAAGAGATCTATGTCGCAACCCACAGAATCAAGCCATTTTAAGCCATATATTCCCGCTGCTGCCGCACTACCAGAATTTACCCTAAGAGCGCTCATCATGGGCACGGTACTGGGCATGGTGTTTGGGGCGTCCTCTTTATATTTAGTGCTCAAAGTCGGCCTCACTGTCAGCGCGTCGATTCCGGTTGCAGTGATTGCGATCACGCTGTTTCGTATGATGCATAAATTAGGTGCGAAAGACTCGACTATCTTAGAAAATAGTATTACCCAAACCGCTGGCTCTGCGGGTGAATCGTTGGCATTCGGTCTAGGAGTGACGATGCCTGCGATTCTGATTCTTGGATTTGATTTAGAAATCTACCGCGTCATGCTGGTCGCTATTTTGGGTGGATTACTCGGCATTTTGCTGATGATTCCTATGCGTCGCACCATGATCGTAGAAAAACATCATGAGCTAAAATATCCCGAAGGCACGGCTTGTGCCGAAGTGCTCAAAGCGGCGGCCAGCGAGTCCTCGCGTGAAGCTGCAGGCGAATCGAGTAATCCCAATGCCCAAGCCGACGCCAACAAACGTGCCAAAATTATTTTTGGCGGCTTCATTATCGGATTGATTTACAAAGTCGGAAATATCGCGCTCAAAGGCTGGAAAGATACGGTGGAATATGTATTCCCCGCGCCTTTAAAAGCAGGCTCGATAGGCACTGAGATTTCGCCAGAATTATTGGGTGTAGGCTACATTATCGGCCCCAAGATTGCTGCCATCATGGCAGCAGGCGGTGTCTTATCCTATATGTTGCTCATCCCATTGATTAAATTTTTTGGCGATGGCCTACTAACACCTCTGGCGCCCGCCACCAAGCTGATTAGTGAAATGAGTCCCCATGAAATCCGTGGAGCCTATGTTTTGTATATCGGTGCAGGAGCCGTCGCTACTGGGGGACTGATCAGCCTAGCACGTGCCATGCCTTTGATCTGGCGTAGTTTGGCATCAGGTCTATCTGGATTTGGTAAGAAAAAAACCGCAGTAAGTGACAACAATGACATCCCCCGCACGGAACAAAGCATACACATGAAGTGGGTCGTGATCGGCGCGCTGTCTATCATTGCCATCATCACCGTGGCGACGCCTTTGCATATGAATTTCTTGGGTGCGCTGTTGATCCTGGTGTTTGGATTTTTATTCGCTACCGTGTCTTCCCAATTGACCGGCCAAATTGGTCAGTCTTCCAATCCTATCTCGGGCATGACGGTCGCCACCCTGCTCTTCACCTGCTTGATTTTTTTATTAATGGGTTGGATCGGTGGGCAATACTATGTAACCGCTTTATCGGTGGGCGCAATCGTTTGTATCGCTTCTAGTGTAGCGGGTTGTACCTCACAGGATTTAAAGACCGGTTATTTAGTAGGATCGACACCAAAGTATCAACAATATGCGATCTTAATCGGTGCATTTTGCTCTGCCTTGATTCTTGGCCCGATTTTGCTCAAACTCAACGATGCCAGCACCGTCTATGTACCAATCGCACAAGTGGCACCGGGCTTACAAACGGATGTGAACAAGCTGCACGAAAGCGCGCAACTACAAGGACCGCAAGCAGAGCAAGATCGCGCCAGTTATAAGGTTTGGCACAAAACGGATAATGCACAAGCGCCTGCTGGCAAGTATTTGGTCGATGCCAATGGCAAAGTCGCCTATCTGGTCGACCCTGGCATTAACGGCACCCACAATACGCGGCCCGACGGTACCGAGGTCAAAAAATTTGATGCGCCCAAAGCGGTATTAATCTCTTACATCATCAAAGGAATTTTGGATGGTGAACTGCCGTGGGCCTTGGTCTTATTTGGCGTCATTATTGCACTCACTTTAGAAATGTCTGGCATTCCGTCACTGGCATTCGCCGTCGGCGTGTATTTGCCACTATCCTCGTCTGCACCGCTGTTTATAGGCGGCATGATCCGTTGGTTGGTCGATTGGCGCAACAGCAAATTAGAAAAGAACAAGCATTTAAGTGAAGAAGAAAAGAACGCGGCAGGTGATCGCAGTGAAGGCGTTTTGATTTCTTCTGGCTATATCGCAGGTGGCGCATTGGCAGGTATCGTGATTGCATTTAGCGCTGGCATTATGACGGATTTTGATAAGAAAATTGGCGACTGGGCTGCCGCCCATAACCCATTCATCCATAGCGCCTACGCCGATGCTTTATCATTGATCCCCTTTGCGCTGATTGCGATTATTTTGTACCGCGTCGGTAGAGAAAAACCGGCGAGTGACAAATAAACCCGAGATAAAACCAAAAAGAAACTAAGCAAGCTTCTCTAGCTAGGTATGATGTCAGTATCGCTAAAAATCAAAGCATTTAGATTCGTTTTGGTTTTGAGAGCTCGCAATTTTTCATTCAATAGATTAGCACCAACGCCCTAAGAACCTACTATGAACCAAGCACCCATTATCGATTCCAAGCAGCAAACCGTAGCGATCGGCGATATCGTCCGCGTCACGACTTTGAGCACGCAATTTATTCAGAGCTTCCCGGAAGACGAGCGAATTTTGATTGAATCAATGATAGGCAATTTTTTTAAAATCATTGCCATCGACGAAGAAGGCCAAGCTTGCATCATGCGCGAATGGCATGATGAACGAGGCCAGCTGCAAACCCATGTGATTGCCCTAGATGCTGACGAAATGGAAAAAGTATAGTCTTCGCTTCGTACAGCAGGTTCAATCGCAGCCAGCTTAAAAAACAGCAAAAATACGACAACATCTTGTCTCTGCAAGAAGGCAAGATGTAATTCAAACTTCTACTTCCGAAAAATCTCAGGCCGAGATTTATTCCGTGTTTCATAGACGATTTTGGCATCTTTCATCGCTCTATCTAAGGTCCGCATTTCCTCATGATCATCGTGCGGGCTAAAATAGTCCGCAGCTTGCGCGCGCATCACATATTTAACAGCCGCTTCATCATTAATCTTATACATTTCAGTCAACAAGGTAGTGACTTCATCCAAATACTCTTCATATGTCATGAACTTTTCCATACTTTCCTCTTCTCTAATTCAAACAGCGTCAATGCCGTTTACTACACCACATGACATCTTACACTGCTTCAAAAAAAAACTGGCTCCACGGCTTGTGGATGCCAGCTCATTTACTTCAAATCAATCTTCGACGCTAGATTGATATTAATGCGTAATCACTTCACGGATCGTGGCAGCAAGCTCCTCCGCCACAAATTTCGCGACATAAGCATCGGCGCCCACGCTACGCACATGATCTTCGTTAGTCGTACCAGACAGCGAGGAATGGATAATCACAGGTACCATTTTAAAGCGGTCATCTTGCTTGATATTACGGGTCAGCGTAAAACCATCCATCTCTGGCATTTCTAGATCGGTTAATACTAAGCCGACTTTATCTCGAATTGTCTTACCTTCCGCCAAAGCCGCCGTGTGCATCGCTTGCAGTTTTTCCCAGGCTTCTTTGCCGGTCTTGCACATGATAAATGGCGCGCCTATCGCATCCAATGCTTGCCCGATCAAACCGCGAGCCACGGCGGAATCATCCGCGGCCAAAATCACCGCACCCGGTTTAATTTTCAGTTTCGCTCCTATCGTATCGGAATCGACATCTTTGGCATCTTTCGGCGCGATCTGGCGCAAAATTTGCTCTACATCGAGCACTTGTGCCAAACGTGTTTCTTCAGAGTCACCATCGAGACGCGCAATACTAGTCACCAAACCGCCAGCGGCACTAGATTCAGCAGAAAGTACATGGCGCCAATCAAGACGGACAATTTCCTCTACTGATTCGACCGCAAAACCTTGGGTAGCGCGGGCAAACTCTGTCACCAACATAATATTTAAACCTGAAGTCGGTTTGCGTCCGACAACTGAAGGGAGATCAATAACAGGAATAATTTGTCCACGCAAATTCACAACACCTAAATTGTGGGGCAATGCACCCGCCACCGAAGTAATCTCAGGCATGGCGACAATTTCGCGTACTTTGAACACGTTAATGCCAAACAATTCAGAACGATCACTGACCGTATCCACGCCCAATCTGAACAACAACAGCTCAAATTTATTTGAACTGATCAAGTTGGTGCGTTCATCAACTTCATGTTGTACAGTACTCATATTTAATTCCCCGTTGTGAGTGAAATGCTAGTGAAATGACAGCCGCTGGAATTACATCACCGCGCCATCATTAACGCGCATTTATTTTAAAAAACCCGCATTCTAAGACTACCGCTTTTCCTCATTATGCTACTTTTTTCAGATGAAACACGAATTTCCCATCTGAAATATTTATTTTTTGCATTGTCGAGACAAAAATGCACGAGCAAGCAACATCCTACATAAAGAAAATCCACTTCCAGCTTGCACAAGGACGATCTAAATGCCTGTAATTTAAGCACTTCATTGAGCACGCTATTAAGCATTCAGATCATGTCCAACACACTCAGAAAATCACTTATTTGATCACTTATTTAATTACTTTATAGCAAGGAATATAGGCTTTTCCAGGCAATTTCATACGACTTTGCTCGACAAAAGAGGTGAGCAGCGTATCCATAGCATGCATAATTTCTGGATCACCGCAAATTTCGAAATGACCGTATTTTTCAATCGCGCGAATACCTTTGTCTTTGACGTTACCCGCCACCACACCAGAAAATGCACGTCGTAAATTAGCCGCCAATAAATGCGAAGCCTGCAACTTATGCAGTGCTAAGCCTTTCATATTAGCGTGCGTAGGTTCGAATGGATGCTGAAATTCAGCGTCAATTTTGAGTAACCAATTAAAATAATAGGCATCGCCACGCGCCTTTCTAAACGCGCGAACCTGCTTAATGCCGTCTTGCATTTCGCGTGCGACAGCGACTGGATCATCGATAATGATTTTATATTTACTTTGCGCCTCAGCACCTAGAGTTAAGCCGATAAACTGATCAATCTGCGCAAAATAGTTTGCTGCGGATGCCGGCCCCGTAAAGACTACGGGATAAGGCAAATCAGCGTTATCAGGATGCAGTAAAATACCCAGCAAATACAGTATCTCTTCAGCGGTGCCAGCACCACCGGGAAACACTACAATACCGTGCGCCATACGCACAAAAGCTTCCAGACGTTTTTCGATATCGGGCAAGATAACCAAGTCATTCACGATAGGATTTGGCGCTTCCGCAGCAATAATGCCAGGTTCCGAAATACCGATATAACGCCCACTATCGATACGCTGTTTGGCATGCCCTATGGTGGCACCCTTCATTGGGCCCTTCATTGCACCAGGACCACAACCCGTACAGATATCCATCGCCCGCAAACCGAGGTGATAACCGACCAATTTCGTGTAATCGTATTCAGGGCCGGAAATCGAATGCCCACCCCAGCAGACCACTAAGTTTGGACTAATCTGCGGCTGCAACAAGTTGGCATTGCGCAGTATATGGAATACCGCGTCGGTAATGCCTTCTGTCGACTCAATATTAATATGCGCATTGTTAATAATTTCGCCGTGAATAAAAAGTATATCGCGCAACACAGCAAACAAATGCTCTTGTATTCCTTTAATCATCACACCATCAACAAAGGCACTAGCCGGTGCGGATTTCACCTCTAATTTAATGCCACGTTCACGCTGCACAATACTGATTTCAAATTCTTTATAACGTTCCAATAATTCCTTGCCGTCATCGAGGCCGCTACCACAATTTAATACGGCCAAAGCGCAACTACGAAACAATTGATACAAACTTCCGTGGCTGGTATCCCGCAGGCGTGCGACCTCGGCTTTAGATAAGACTTCTAGCTGCCCTTCTGGCGCAATTTGGGTGTCCATAACAGCATACTGCATATACTTACTCCTTATTTTTATCGTCGTTGATATTTGTTTCACTAGTCTCTTTTTACTGTGGACTTAGTATCCTCTTTCGATAGAAATATTTCAAGATGGCAATATGAAATTTGTCTCGTATTAGAGTGCATCACCAAACGGCAACAAAGATACTAGCAATCGCCACAAAAAAGCCAACAAAAATGTTGGCTTTTTTGTGGCGCAAGAATTAGGTCAATCGCTTAGAGCAAATCGAATACCGCCATCGATTCAACATGCGAGGTGTGTGGAAACATATTCACCACACCCGCTTTACTCATTTTGTAGCCCGCGCCAGTCACCAACAAACCGGCATCGCGCGCCAAGGTTGACGGACTGCAAGACACATAAACGATACGTTTTGGGCGTAACGC
>CAYXJI010000131.1:0-6125 GCA_964465175.1 uncultured Burkholderiaceae bacterium
GGGATTTTTTAAAAGATTCCGATGCGTATTATCAACAAACCCGTATCGTTGAAATCACGGGTATACCTAAAGGCTTAGACAGCCACATCGTTTGTAGCAAAGATATTTCGGCTAGCAAGATGGAGAAAATCAACGAGGCCATTCGCCAACTTACCAAACCTGCTATGACGAGCAAATAATTGCTGTCTCCGTGTTTAGCGATTTTAGCCTACTGCCAAAAACAGATGGCTAGAACGCAGCTTGGTGGAAGATTTCCGGCTGACTTGCAGGCTGTTTTGCAAAGATTCGATAGAGCCGCCCGCACGATATTGAAAACTCACTTGAATCATATCGCCTGCAAGCACATCGAGCGGTCTTGGGATTGGCAGTGCCATATAGTGATTGAGCCAATCGATGGTTGAATTGTTTTCCATCACGATGGCCAAAATATTTTTGGTGACGAATCGTAATGCACTCAATTTCCCCGCTGTCTCTATCGTGAACTGACCTTCCCATGTAATCAATAAATCATTGGCTTGATTAAAGTCGATGATTTTATACAGCGCTGGTTGTGCCAATTCCACCGTGTCGGAGGTGAAAGCACCTGGTAATTGAAATTGAATAATTGGCGCTTGATAGCCAGAAAAATCATAGCGCTGCTGTAGTGGTTGCACTGCCATGACGACTGCTTCTGGAATAAAGACGGGCATTTGTCCCGGGAATTTTTCGGCGTAACGCCGTTTGAAATTCTCTATCACTTCTACCTGTTTTTCGCGCAGCATTGCCACATGGATCATTTCACAGATGACAAAATCAACGGGTTCCGGCGGCAAATATTCAAACGCATCCGCATGGATCACTTCGACTCGGTCACCATACTGATTCAGTGCCAAAAGGCGACGTGCTTCCGTCACCATATCTGGATTAAATTCCACGCAATACACTTTCGCCGCCGCTTGCGCCGCAAACCATGACAGGACACCCGTACCACCACCGAGCTCTAAGACCTTGGCACCAGTAAAGACTTGGCGTTGGATGGCCGCTTTAAAATTGTCCATGCGATTGGTATCCATCAACATATTGTGATGGTATTGCAAGGGGATGAATTGGCCTAAGTAGCAGCTCTCTGCTTCGCGTTCGATTAGCATGGTCTTCTTTCCTAATGGAGGGTGAGATCGTAAGACTTAGGGATCGCGCCTATCCCAGTATCTGACGAGTCTAAAGTCGATTGAGCGTACTGTCTTTTTCAGTATAGTAAGTCTAGACGCCAATGGTAGGATTATCGGATTTCTTGGTGGAAACAAAGAGCCGAGATGCGTGGTGTTTCCACTTCAATTCAGGCTTTGGCTGCGTCAATTGTTGTTTTTATTTTCTTCGATCAAGGATTGAACTTGAAACTACGAAAAGCTTCGTATATAGTTCTACTTAATTACGGAAGTCTTCGTAGTTTGATTTTGGGGTAGTCCTAAATCAATCAATTAAATCACATTATTAACGAGAATCGCACTATGGCAACTCCCACCCAATCAGAGTTAGAAATCCTCGCCATCCTGTGGCGTCTCGGTGAAAGCAAAATTCAGGCGGTCAATGATGCGCTGTGTCAATTGCGCCCAGTGGGTTACACCACGACTTTAAAGACTATGCAAATCATGGAACAAAAAGGTTTGTTGGGGCGCCGTAAGGAAGGCAAGAGCCACATCTATTTTCCCTTAGAGCAGCAACACGAGACCCAGACCTCTTTGCTCGACCGACTCTTGCAAACCGCGTTCGGCGGATCAAAATCGAGTATGGTGATGCGCTTGTTTGACGATGACAAAGTCAGTAAACAAGAATTGGCGGAGATTAAAGCGTATTTGCAAAAAATCGAGGCTGAGAAATGAGCCTGCATTTATTTTCTACTGTGCCTTTAGTCGAGCTGTCCGATCTTTTTGGCATGGATGTCTTGCATGCCTGGTCATGGAGTCTGCTGCACTCTTTGTGGCAAGCTGGCCTAGTTAGCTTGGTACTCGCTGCGCTTTTGATGCTTACAAAAAATAGTCAAGCGGCGCTGCGTTATCAATTATCGGTCATAGGGATGTTGAGTTGCTTTGTGCTAAATGCCGCCACCTTTTTCTCCTATTTTCAAAAGAGTGTATTAACGCTGAGTTTTAGTCATCAGGGCAGGGTAGCAACCTATATTCCTGTCGCGCATGAAAACCATTTATTGGCCCAACTCAGCGTCTTCGTGAATCAACATTTGTCGCAAATTGTCTTTATTTGGAGCCTAGGATTTGTCTTGCTTGGAACTAAGAGCTTTTGGCATTGGTGGGGCGATCAGCGCTTATTGCGCCGTGATACGCAAGCCTTGCCCAGCGCTTGGGAAATACAGTGCCAAGCCTTGGCTCGCAACATGCATTTACAAAAAACCGTTCGTTTTCGATTGTCAGACAAGATCACCGTGCCCTGTGTGATTGCCTTTTTTAAACCCGTGGTTTTGCTCCCCGCCAGTCTTTTACTCGGTATGAGCCCGCAACAAATTGAAGTCATCGTGCTGCATGAGCTTGCCCACATCAAGCGCCATGATGTGTTGCTGGTCAGCTTGCAGTGTGCGATGAAAGCATTGTATTTCTTTAACCCTTTTGTGTTTTGGATCAGCGCTCAGCTTGATCAAGAACGTGAAAATGCCTGCGACGACATCGCCGTTGGTATCTGCAATAACCCGCTGTTATATGCAAAAACTTTGCACGATTTTGCCGAAATGCACAGCCATTTTTTATCCACAAGCACCGCCCTCACCGGAAGGAAAAACATGTTGCAACATAGAATCAAACGATTATTCGTCACCGACAAACCAAGCGTAAAATCGACTCGAAAACTAATCAGCACGGCCATACTCCTGAGCATGGGACTCACCAGCGCTGCCTATGCATGGATGCAAATGGATGGTCGTGGGACGGTAAATTTAAGTGCCAAAAATATGCCTATCCAGCAGCTCTTGCAACAAGCAGAAAGCGCTTGCCCAGGCAGCATAGGGAAAATTAAATTGCGTCAGCCTGACATGAATGTGAATGTCAATTTTTCCAACGTGGCTTGTTCGGATGTTGTCGCGCTCTTCGGTGATATGCAAGAGCGGTATGGGATGCGCTTTAACGAAGTTCGCTTAGACGCCGCTTTGAGCATCTTCAAGCAACAATGTCCTACGGTGTTTCGCCAAGTGACGCTTAAAAATCCTTCCGCTTTATATACGCATAAATTGCTAGATGCGACTTGCTTAGAAATTTTGGAGGCGGTGGCGGTGTTCGATGCTACGCACAAGTGAGTTAAGTCGCAACAGTCATGCTAGCGAAAGCGTGCTATTCGTAGCGTACTACATCATGTGCGATGTTTCGAAAATAGCGAGGGACATGAGGATTTGTCCCTCGCTATTTTTTTACTGATTACTCTTGCACAGAGCCAGCAAAAAATTTAGGTTTTTTCAGTAGTCCCAAAGACATCGCCGTCGCCAGCAATACGACCGCGATACCCACAATAATTCCGGTAGTGATCGGTTCATCCAATAATAGCCAAGCCCAGATTGAGGCTGTTGCTGGTATCAAGAAAGTGACGGTAACCGCTTTGCTGGCGCCTTCGGTAGCGATTAAATGGAAGAATAAACCATAGGCAATTCCAGTGCAGACGATGCCGAGTATCACGACCGATATCAAGGCCGCCACGGTGCCATGCTCAATGGCATGCGGCATCGATGGCATTGCAAATGGTAATAAGGCGAGGGCGGCGGCAAATTGGCTGCCGGCGGCGGTCGCTAATGATGGAATCTCTTTGGCATGCATACGTGTGTAAGTCGCTGCAAAGCCATAGTTAACCGCAGCAGCCATGCCTGCCAATACGCCGCCTATCACTTGCGGTGTCACAGCAGTTGGACCAATGCCGACCAAGATAGCGACGCCGACTAATCCTAATAAAAATGCGCAAATACGGAGCACACTCAAGCGCTCAGCTAACAAGAGAAACCCGAAAACAGCGGTGAATATCGGTGCTAGTGAATTCATGGTCGCCATGTAAGCCGAAGGAATATACAGCGCCGACCAGGCAAATAAACTAAATGGTATAGCGGTATTGGTCAGCCCGATGATGAGATAGGCCTTTGCATTCCGACGCCACGCAAAATCGATATGCATATGGCGCGCAAACAAATACAGTGCCAACGCGCCCAGCGACGCGCGTCCAAAAGTGGTGAGGATGGGCCCGAAAACCGGGGCAGCGATACGCATTAACATAAAGCTAGTACCCCAAATTAAGCTAAGCAGGAGGAGGCGGGTCAGGTTGGCTGGTGACATGAGGGCTTCTTTACTGAAAGTGGAAAACTGAAATACGCATAAAGCTAAAGTGCAAGGACTACAGACGTCTATCGTAATTCGTTCAGTGGCAAAAAGCGAACGATACTTATTGACAGTCACTGTAAGAAAATCTAACAATACTGCATGCTACCAACCTCCTTAAATTCTTTGGTGACTTTCGAAGTCGCCGCCCGTCATAAAAGCTATTCTTTAGCCGCGACGGAACTCAATATTACGCACAGCGCGATCAGTCAGCAAATGCGTCTATTAGAAGAATCGCTAGGTGTCGCTTTGTTTGAGCGCAAAGCGCGGCAGATGCAATTGACACCGGAGGGGGCGCAGCTGCTCAAGCAAATTCAACCCGCATTGCGCCAAATTAGCCGCGCTGTGGCACAGATCAAGAGCGAGCAGCGCGCGCCCGCGATTCATGTCGCTACCTTGCAATCTTTCGCCACGTTTTGGTTGCTACCGCGCTTAGGCCATTTTCAGACCAAGTTTCCTGAGCTCGCGATTCATATTCATGCCTCACTCGGTTTGGTGAACTTGGATCGTCAGCGCATGGACATTGCGATCCGTTTTGGGTTTGGGACTTGGGACGGCTGTGATGCCGAGAAACTGCTAGACGACCAACTGTATCCCGTCTGTAGTCCGCAATTCAATGGCGGACGCTTTCCAGTCGAACCCGCACAGTTGCTCCACTATCGCATTCTGTGTGTCGAAAATGGGCGCGAGTGGCGCCAATGGGGAGAGCATGCAGGCATCGCGATCGATAATTTTAAACATGAGAGCCATCACAGCGACAGCAATCTCATGCTCACCGCCGCCAAAGCAGGGCAAGGCATCGCAGTCGCCCGTCATAGCCTAGTCGCAGCAGAGATTGCGGCGGGTAACTTGGTGCGGCTGTTCGATATTATTGCGCCGTCGGATTACCACTACTATTTAGTGACCACCACAGGCTTGAAAAAAAGCACAGCATTATTAGCGTTTGAAGCATGGTTGCGGGAAGAAGCTGCGGGGTTTGCGCGAGCTTAGCGCTTGATCACAGGCATGTTCGCGCTGATGCATAGTATCGAGTCGAGTAGTAATTATTCTTGTGAGGGAGCTTGGGACAACTCCATCCATGCCGCACCCCAAATATGGCCGTCAGGATCGGCAAAGTCGCGACCGTACATGAAGCCATGCTCTTCGACAGGATTGATATCAGCGGTTCCACCGTGGGCGGCGGCGATCTGGTTCATGCTATCAACCTCGTCTCGTGATTCACAAGAAATATTCAGCGCGACCTCACTCGATGTGCTTGGCGGGATGGGACGCGTGGTAAATGTGGCCCATTTCTCGTGGCTAAGCAGCATCACATTAATAGTCTCACTCCACACCATAAAGGCAGCGTTGTCGTCGGAAAACTGTGGATTATTGATAAAGCCCAAGGCCGAGTAAAACGCGATTGAAGCTGGTAGATTGCTGACCGGTAAACTGATCGTAATGGTACGTGGCATGCTGTTCTCCTTTTGTGCCGGTGTCAATGCGGCATTTGTGGGGGAGTTGCTGAGGTGGCGCTCAATTTGACTCTCGCACGGGGCTGGCTAAGCGTCACCCATGGCGGCGGGATCCATCCAAAAAATTTCCCACACATTGCCGTCAGGGTCTTGTACTGAGCGGCTGAACATAAAACCGAGATCCTGTACAGGATTGGGATCAGCCCGACCACCGGCCGCTACGGCACGATCTAAAGTCGCGTTGACCTCATCTTTGCTATCGACGGTGAGTGCGATTAAAGCGGCGCTACTAGCACGCACATCGGCAATCGGCATCGCGGTAAAAGAACTGTAT
>CAYXJI010000131.1:6135-9791 GCA_964465175.1 uncultured Burkholderiaceae bacterium
CGTTAAGAGCATGACGTGAATGCTCTCTGACAGCACCATGCAAGCGGCAGTCTCATCCGAAAATTGAGGATTTTGAGTGGCACCGAGGGCGCTGTAAAAAGCAATAGAGCGGTCTAGTGTGGCGACTGGAAAATTAATAAAAATCATTCTTGACATGGTGATTCCTTTTTTTGGAAAAAAAGTGAGGGCTGAAGCTTGTTGGAAAGAACATGTTGAGAAACAAGCTAATGTCATAAGCTAATTTTTCTTAAGCGTCATGCCGGTCTCTGCCCCGGCATCCAGAATCGAAGTTGTCACGCGTCAATTCTTGATACCGCATCAAGTGCGGTATGACGCCTATTATGACTGCCGTGACTCAAGTGTCAACGGTGTCAATCAAGCCTCCAGCAGCATTTCAAAGCCGCCATAAATCAGACGCTTACCATCAAACGGCATGATGTTGGTTTCTGCGGTGAGTCGTGGGTCTTGCATGACTTTTTCCCACGCTTGGTCACGCACCGCCCGCGATGGCCAGACTATCCATGAGAACACCACGACTTCATCTTCTTTGCGTTGCACCGCCATAGGAAACGAGGTGATTTTTCCTTCTGGCACATCATCGCCCCAACATTCAACCACTTGCAAAGCGCCGAATTCTTTGAATATGCCCGCAGTCAGCGTGGCGTGTTTAATATACGCTTCTCTATTGGCAGTCGGCACTGCGCACACAAATCCATCAACATAAGACATCATTGTTCTCCATTTTAGTTCGTTAAAATTAGCCAGCGATCTCAGGCTCAACCAATTTTGCCAATTGCTCCAAAGATTCTTGCCAGCCTAAATAGCACATCTCCACAGGAATAATTTCTGGGATGCCGGTCTGCATTATGTTTAATTCCGTGCCGCAAGCGACCGCCTTGAGCGATACCGTAACCACTAATTCACCCTGCAGATTGGGGTCTTCAAATTGATCGGTATAACGCAGTAATTGGCCTGGAATTAATTCCAAGTATTCGCCACCAAAGGCAGTCGACTGTCCGGTTGAAAAATTCTCAAACGACATACGAAAAGTACCACCGACCTTGGCCTCCATATGGTGCACTGTGCATGTAAAACCATAGGGCGCAATCCACTTTGCCATCGCAGCGCGGTCAACAAATGCGCGATACACTTTATCTGGGCTAGCTTTGAGAACACGATGAAGTTGAACGGTACCTGTTGTCATGTAAATGTCTCCTGTTGCTTGTTGTAAAGGTGGTCAATTAGAATAAAGGTTTAAAAAACTCCAGCGCACAAACCCAACTAAAACGAAGGCCGCAACGATGATGAGCGGAATCATGGCGGGCAATAGGGGCGCGATGGATGTAGATTGCGTAGTCACTGGTCGAGCCGGTCAATCAGCATAGCGTGCAATGCGTTGTGTGAGTCAATAGCGATTATCAATCGCCTTATACGTCCCATCCATCTTTATTTCTCGCAGCTTGCGGTTCAATAAGTCAATTGTCTCTGCGGGCATTTTCGGATGACAAGCCAAATAATAATCCGAAGTCTGATAATTAAACAGCCAAACCAATTTGTCTTCAAGTTGATTTTCCTGAATAATTTTTTTACCGTGGATGTCACCCGCCGTCGCATAATCGATGCGCCCGCGTGCCACGTTCTTAAAAGTGGTCGCCGATTCACTGGACGTCACCATATGAAAGCCTTTTTCTGAAAGATAGGTCACGGAAACATTGCCGACCTCGGTGCCTATCCTCGCTCGTTTGATATCTTCTAAGCGGGTGATTTTTCCTACTTTGTCCGGGCTGCCAAAGACCGCCCAATTGCCGGTCGAAATCGGCCCCACCCATTGAAACAAGGATTCTCTCTCCTTGATTTTAACGGTCGAAAATACGCAGGTATCGGGATTGTTTCGTGCCAACTCATACGCACGATTCCAGCTCATCATTTTCATCTGATATGGAATCTGGCTACGCATAAAAATTTCGTGCACCTTATCAGCAGACTGTCCGTAAATCGGCGCGCCTTCAGTGTCAGAAATATTGAGTGGGTAGAGGTATTCTGTGGTGATATTGATGATGCTTGGTTTGGTCTGGGCTTGGCTTTTAGTGCAAAATACCAGCAAGCACATTAAGCAAGTGAATTGCAGCAAAAGGCTATTGTGCAATCGTCGCGAGCGGTCAAAGTTGGTAGTGGGTGGTGATCCTAAGCCAGCGTGCAGTGAAATTTGCGGAGGCAAGTTTTGGTCACGTAGTGGCTTGTGTAGTGGTCTCGAAATAGATTTGAATTGCTTTGCATGTATCACGTTAAAGGTACCAAAGTCGCTATTGAATAAAATAAGCACATGAGCATCGCAATGCCATTCGATTGAATAGAGTAATTCAAGCCCAGATGTAGGTCAAACATTGTTCTACTTTTGCAAATGAAGTGTGTCGCTTGGATGGAACATCGCTCATTTTTTTGTTTTTAAAAAAGGTGTCATTTTGGTAGCGCGGTTGTATGCTTTAAAATCGTATTGATTGAGTTTGATTTTTTACACAAGACTTCTAGGGGGGAGTGCATCATGGCCAACATAACGGAAGCAGATTGGAAAGTATTCAAACAAATCAAAGCCCATGCTTTAGAAAAATACTGCGTGCAATGTCTTGACGAATTTAAGGCGATTGGCGAAAAAACTGAACTGTCTCCACACGAACGTTATCTCTTGATCTTTCGAGCAGTCGAACAGCGCGACATTACTTTAGCTAATATTTTCAATGGCCTAAGCCGATCACGCGCATACCTTCAACTGGTATTGATACGCCGAGAAGGACTGGCTGATCCAGCGTTAGTTGCGCAGTTATCTGAAATGCTGCAAGCACAATCACATCCCAAGAATTTTTTATAATGTAAGGCGCAGCACCTCGTGCCCACGCGTAACGAGTAACAGCGCAGGAAGAAAAACCATGCTTGGCGTAAGTAGGGTGCACTAGCTAAAGGCGTATTGCAGCGTCCGAAAGTCATCAAAATTTGAATGACCAAGGCCGGCACCATTTCACTTGCAACTTGTAGGCGGAATCGTAAAGCGTGTTTCTCGATCCGCAGCACCGTCTGGGTTAAATGTGTATGAGTATTCGATCGTGATATTTTTGTCGAGAATTAGCTTCATGTTGCCACCACATATTTGTGCAATGGCATTTTCTTGGATGATATTTAATTCCTCCTTTTTGATGTTGTAACCAGGCTTCATTGTGTAGTGGATGCGATACATGAACGTGGTCGTATTGAATTCTGCTTTCGTTAAGGTGGTGACGCTATCGATTTGTTTCGGTAAATCCTTATTGGTTTCATTCACTAAATTCGTCATCGCGTTGGCGATGTTAGATTTACTTTCCCCAAACATGACTCGCTGAATAATTTTTGGTACTGCGATCAAAATGATAATCGCCATGAGGATTTTTACGAATTTGTTCAAAATTTGCTTTCAGAGTGAAGCAGTGAGTGTGAGGTAATTTTGATTTATAAGGCAAGTTTTTTTGAACACTTTGCACTCGCCTGCACGATAAATAAAACCGTGGTATGATGATCGTCATGAAAAATAAATCGCCCCATACGCCAGCACTATCCCGCAAAGAAGCCTCACACGAGCGCATCGTGGAAGTGGCTGCACGCGCGATTCGGCGCAGTGGTTATGACGG
>CAYXJI010000132.1:0-2912 GCA_964465175.1 uncultured Burkholderiaceae bacterium
GGCTGTATACGGGTTGGACTAAGAGATTCGACGCAAAAATACGTAAATGTACTTCTTTATTCACAATCCAATTGACGTAGGCCGTCGAACTGCGTCTGACTTGAATCAAGTTGATGCGATCAGGTGCGAGACGTAATGGCCCACCTGAAACGATGCCATACGTTGCACCCATCTTCCATGCATCGTTGAGCTTGTAATCAACACTGAAGTTAGCGTTGAACTTAGCTTGTTCAGCAAAACGATTATTAGGTCCTGCTACATTGTTGACCGTGGACCAATTTCGCGACATATTGGCCTTTACATTCAGTTTCTTCGCGTCCTTGATGATAAGAGAAAGTGGCAGACTCATATCGAAGACGAAACCATGTGACAGAGCATCGCCGTCATTGATTGTTTGCTGTAGCCAACGACCTTGACCCTGAAATAAACGGTCTCTCAATAAATCGTTGACCTTTTTGAGATAGTGACTCACGGAATAATTAAATTCATTCTCGCCGAAATGTTCGAATGCGCTATCTAGACCCCATGCAATTTCAGGCTTTAGTTGAGGGTTGCCTATGGTATCGGGCAAGGTCAAATCATTGTTGAGATGCGGTAGCGTTGTCGTGATCATTTGACTAGCTTCTGGGTTCTTGAAGGTTCTTGCGATTGCAAATCGAATTTGATTTTCTTTGTTTTCTGGATTTTTCCAACGCGTTTGAGCGATGGGACTAAGCACAGTCCTTGTTTTGCCTAATCTCATCCCATGCACATCGTCAATCGCTGCATGAAAACTTTCCCAGCGCGCGCCAAGATAGTGTGACCATGCGTCATCTTCGTTCCATTCTTTTTGACTGAAGAATGCCATGTTTTTTGTCCGAATTTTGGATGGCAATTTTTTGGCATTGCTATCGGACTCAAGTGAGCTGGAATCTTCTGAGTCGAAATGCCAACCAGATTTAAAGGATTGTTTCTCATTTTGGCCGTAGCTTAAATCGCCACTCCATACTAGTTTCTTGCGGGTCTCAAAGATATTAACGTCACTACTTTGAATTGAGCGAGGTGTAATAATTGCCGTTTGATTTTTGGCGTTTGTAGTCATTTGATAAACGCTCAGTATGTTACTTAGCTTGGCTCGCTCGGATAATTGCTTCTCCCAAGATCCTTCGAGGAAACGAATGCTTGGTTCCCAGATTCCTTCTCCATACTCGCTTTGTACATGAGGGGTGGAAGCGTCGAATAGTTCGCGCGTTCCAAGCTCTTTTGTTTCCCCCTTTAATTCGGTCATTCTTACTTTGAATGCTAGTGTGTCGTTATCGGTGAGCCTCCAGTTAATGCTAGGGTTAAACAGGTAAGCGAGGTTGCTGTTATCCGTGTTGGTTCGTAAAGTTTGCGCTAGTTGTTTTCCTAAATTTGCGTCAGCGTTTTCGAACGATGTGACACGGGTTCGACCGAAAAAATTTTTGGAAATGATGACTGATATACCGTAGGAAAAATCATCAAATTTTTCATCAAGGCTGAGACTGAGTTGCTTGGCGACTTTGGATTCATCTTGATGCATGAGTCGAAATTGTATTTTTCGACTAGCGGCCTTGATTTGCCGCTTGAGAATGAAATTGATCGAGCCACCGATACTTTGGGTACTCAACTCAGCAACAGCCGAGCGAATAATTTCTATTCGTTCGATTTGCTCTAGTTGCAAATCTTCGAGGCGAAAATTACGAGGTGGTGGTTGACCATCGATCAGATATTGGGTGTAGCCCCGCAATCCATTGATTTGTCCGTTCGCCATTCCCGGCTGGCGTTTTAAAATATCAGCGATACTGGTGCCGCCATATTTTTCGATTTCTTCTCTCGTGATTACGAATTTGGTGACGGTGTCTTCGCGACGAGGGTCGTATTTGTGTCCCTTACTCCGTATCTCGACTTGTTGAACCATCGGGGAGGTGGTTTGAGTTTGTTTTGTACTGGACCGTTCTTGTGCCACGGCCTTGGGTGTAGTCGCAGTAAGAACAGACAATATACAAAGCGTGAACGCGCGCTTAGTGAGTGATAAGCTAAGTGATTTAGTGTTTCTCATAGACTGCGTAAGTTTGCACGCGTGTGCGTAGGTGAAGAAATTCGTTTGCAACCCGGCAGTATATAGAATGTTGTCGAATTAAGATGATCTTGTGCTTAATCGCTTAGCGATATGCCGGCCTTACCAAAAGCATGTTGGTAGAGATATGACTAACTTAGAATTAAGCACCCATGTGCATAAAATCTATGTGTTGTGATAAATGGCATCCAATAAATCTGCATGACTATCGACCACACAAAGCGCGCCATCGAAAGTGTAATGCTGACTCATGGCGTGGCGGACCACGATACAGCGTAGACCAGCCGCGAGCGCCGCTTGGAGGCCACGAGGAGAGTCTTCAATCACTAGACAGTGATTTGCCGGGATATTCAGTTTGCTTAAGCCCAGCAGGTAAGGATCGGGCGCCGGTTTGCTGTTCCTGTAATTCTCGTCAGTGACGACAAATTCAAAATGCCGTAGTAAATCTAACTGGTGATGAATCATGTGGAAATGATCGAAACGAGAACTGGTGACTATCCCCATCCGATATCGATGTCCTAAACTGTGTAAGACATCAGCGATACCATCAATCGCGAGACTTTCGCTATTTTGAAGATATTGGCTGTAACGTTGATTGCGATCTTCACGCAGTTTGGTGATATCGTCTTGTGAGTAGCCGCGTTGCGTTAATAGATGCCAAGCGCCGCGGTTTTCTTGTAAGAACCAATCAAAGAAATGTTGTTGTGTGAGTTCAATCGCATGTTCTGCAAACAAGCTACGATTGGCTTCATAAAATAGACCTTCAGTATCTACCAATACACCATCGTTATCCCACAGTATTCCGTGTTGCATGCGAACGAATTATTTATAGACC
>CAYXJI010000132.1:2922-4979 GCA_964465175.1 uncultured Burkholderiaceae bacterium
GACCAACTTCATACCCAAGATGAAGGCAGACAAGCTGAGTGAAATAACGTTGGCGACAATAATAGGCCATGCGCCTAGCATTAATCCGTAAATTAACCAGCCCACCGTGCCGCTGACCATGATGCAATACATGCCTAAAGAAACGCCTTCGGCGCGTTTGCGGCGCCAAGTCATCCACGCTTGTGGAATAAAGGCGCTGGTGGTTAAGAAGGCTGCGATGTAGCCGATTATGTCGAGTTGAGTCATAAAGCTTTGCTGGTCAAAAATTGACCGTGATGATACACGAGGGGGGCTTGATTTTTGTAGACGCATTGTTCGACTTCACCCACAAAAATCACATGGTCGCCTTCGGGATAGCGGCTGCGGTTAAAGCATTCAAACCAGGCTGAAGCACCCTTGAGTATGGGAAGGCCGGTGCGCGATAGTGTGTATTCGACACCTTCAAAACGATCCTCGCTGCGACTGGCAAATTGTTCGGCCAGATGACGTTGATCGGCGGCTAAGACGTTGATCACATAATGGGTGTTGTGTGCAAACACGGGCATACTCTGCGCTCTATCGCCCAGACTCCAGATGACCAGCGGTGGGTCAAGTGATACTGAATTAAATGAACTTGCGGTCAAGCCTAGAAATTTATCATTGGCTAGGCGGGTCGTGATCACCGTGATGCCGGTCGCAAATTGTGACAGAGCGTGACGAAAATGGCGGCTATCAAAATCAGGTGAGCGTGCGGTGCTAGTTGGCGTGAGCATTGGTTTTCCAAAAACATTTTCCGCCATTATCCCAGATTTTCCCGAATGCATCATGTTGCAAATGTGCTCAGCACAGCCTAAGGGCTAAAGCGCGAAGAAAAACCCTGTCTGTGTTAAACTATCGCCCTCGTTGCGCCTATATTGATTTTGTAACTAGTTGATTTTTAAGAATATTTAATCGAGAGTTTGTCATGTTCAATAGTGAAAACAATAGTAAGAAATTACGCTTTCTCGTTCTAACTTGGCTTTTAGCCTCCTTTAGCTTGATTTTTAGCGCGCAGGCGATGCAAGTAGAGCGTAACTTTCCCGAAGGGATTAAGCGAGGTAAATTGAGCACGACTGCTTTAGCGGAATTGGTGATAGACGGAAAATTTCGTCACAGCGCTGTCGGTATTCGCATCTATAACGAAGATAATCTCACCATGACGCCAGCCAGTGTCGATGTCAGCAATGTCATCATTTTCTATTTGGAAAATGAGTTTGGTGAGATCCAAAAAATTTGGATACTGACCGCTGAAGAAGCCAGCAAACCTATTCCTAGGCGTTTATAAATAGTTTGTATTTTGAATTAAAGCAGTAATGTTGTCCCCAGATTCCACAGAAGAAAAGAACACCATGCAGAAGAAAGTATTTATCAAAACCTTTGGTTGCCAAATGAACGAGTATGACTCGGACAAAATGCAAGACGTGTTGGCGGCAACTGACGGCATGATCAAAACCGATAATCCGGAAGACGCCGATGTGATTTTGCTCAACACCTGTAGCGTGCGTGAGAAGGCGTCGGAGAAAGTGTTTTCTGATCTCGGACGCCTGCGTGAATTGAAAAAATCCAAGCCAGATTTATTGATAGGCGTGGGCGGTTGCGTTGCCTCGCAAGAAGGTGAAGCGATTATCCGTCGTGCTCCTTATGTCGATGTGGTGTTTGGACCGCAAACTTTGCACCGCTTGCCGCAATTGATTAAAGACCGCCGTGATTCAGGTCGTTCGCAAGTCGATATCAGTTTCCCTGAAATTGAAAAATTCGATCACTTGCCACCAGCGAAAGTAGAAGGCTCGACAGCTTTCGTCTCGATCATGGAAGGTTGTTCTAAGTATTGCAGTTACTGCGTGGTGCCCTACACGCGCGGCGAAGAAGTTTCACGTCCATTCAACGATGTTTTGGTTGAAGTTGCTGGTTTGGCGGAGCAGGGTATTAAAGAAATCAGTTTGCTAGGACAAAACGTCAACGCCTATCGCGGTGTGATGGAGGATGGCGAGATCGCCGATTTCGCCCTGTTGCTGGAATATCTGCACGAAATTCCGGGG
>CAYXJI010000132.1:4989-9753 GCA_964465175.1 uncultured Burkholderiaceae bacterium
CACTCGGTCGGAGACGGTGCGGTCCACGCGCTGATTGATGCCTACGCCAAGATCCCGAAATTAGTCGATCACGTATATCTGCCAGCGCAGCATGGCTCTGATCGCGTGTTGGCAGCGATGAAGCGTGGTTACACCTCATTGGAATACAAATCGGTCGTGCGTAAATTGCGTGCGGTGCGTCCGAATATGCATATCTCTTCCGATTTTATCGTCGGCTTTCCGGGTGAAACCGATGAAGATTTTGATGCGCTGATGAAGCTAATTAAAGACGTGGAATTTGACAATAGCTTCAGCTTTATTTTCAGCGCGCGTCCTGGTACGCCGGCAGCAAGTTTGGAAGATTCGACACCTGCGCCGTTGAAACTGAAACGACTACAATTTTTGCAGTCAGTGATTGACGCCAATACCAAGAAATACAGCAATGCAATGATAGGCACGGTGCAACGCATTTTGGTCGAAGGCCCTTCGGTCAAAGACTCCAATGAATTACAAGGTCGCACCGAAAATAATCGTGTAGTGAATTTCGCTGGCGGTAAAGAATTGATAGGCACATTGGTCAATACACGTGTGACCGAATCGTATAATTATTCTTTGCGTGGCGAATTGGTATTTTGAAAATTGTTGGGCGGGTGCAACCCGCGCCGAATTTCGGTCGTTCTCGGGTGCACGACCTACTGGCGGCGCGGGTTGCACCCGCCCTACAAAATGAAAACCTAAACCGGTATGACCTTTGTGCACATTGTTTCATCTCTTACACCGTGATAATTTTTAACGACATTTAATGAAAACGAAAACCCCTGTGCCTGTTTTGTATTTTGTGCCGCAGCCCATGGATAATTTGCGCCTTGCGCATTTGTGCGGGCCGCTGGATGAGAATTTACGGCAAATTTCTGCTGCCCTCGATTTGAGTATTTTTCGTCGCGGTGATAAATTTATCGTGAGTGGACACAATGCGGAAAAGGGATTGGAGTTACTCGAAAAATTTTACGCGCAAGCAAAAAAAATCATCACCATCGATGAAGTGCAATTAGCTTTGGTAGAGCAGAAGGCGGCGAGCAGTTTGCAGAAAACCGCCGAGACCGCATTTGAGTCTGAAGAGTATGTGGAAGACGCTGTTCCAGTGAAACATAGAACGACAAAAAACGCGGCAAATAACATCACAAAAACAAAGCCCCAAGAAATCGCCCCAGTCGAACTTGAAGAGGCGCTAGAAAGCCCTATCCTCAAAACCCGTCGTAGTGATCTGCGTGGTCGCACACCGCATCAAAACACTTATATCAAATCCATACTCGAACACGACATCAGCTTCGGCATAGGTCCAGCGGGAACTGGTAAAACTTACCTAGCAGTAGCGTGCGCAGTCGATGCGCTGGAACGTGATGCAGTGAAGCGTATTGTACTGACACGCCCAGCAGTAGAGGCGGGTGAGCGTCTCGGTTTTCTGCCTGGCGATTTGGCGCAAAAAGTCGATCCCTACTTACGCCCTTTGTATGACGCTCTATACGACCTGCTAGGATTTGATCGCACCCAAAAAATGTTTGAAAAGCAGGTCATCGAAATCGCGCCATTGGCCTATATGCGTGGTCGCACTTTAAATCATTCCTTCATCATTCTGGACGAAGCGCAAAACACCACGCCTGAGCAAATGAAGATGTTCTTAACCCGCATCGGCTTTGGCAGTAAAGCGGTGGTTACCGGCGACGTCACGCAGATCGATTTGCAGCGTCATCAAAAGAGTGGTTTAGTTGATGCTTGCCAGGTATTGCGCAACGTACGCGGCATCGCTTTCAATCAATTTACTAGTGTTGACGTGGTGCGACATCCTTTGGTTGGACGCATCGTTGACGCTTATGAAGAAGCGACGCAACACCAAGATCAGCAAGACGCCGAAATCGTTAGCTTGAAGCACGCCACCGCAATGAATAAACCCCGTCGTAGATAAAGTAGATAATGATGGCAACCAGTTCTAAACCTAAATTGACGCTGTCCGTGCAATATGCGGACGAACGTTTGAAAGACGTATTGACGCGTCCCTTACTGCGTAAAACCATACAAGCAGCCTTGTTCTTTCCAGCAGAATTAACCTTGCGTATCGTGGATGCGGAAGAAGGACAAACACTCAATCGCGATTATCGTGGCAAAGATTACGCGACCAATGTATTGACCTTTGCCTACACCGAAGATAGCGACGCCGAAGTCACGCAGGCCGATATTATTTTGTGTACCGATGTACTCGAAAAAGAAGCCAAAGAACAAAAAAAATCCGTGCTCGAACACGCCCAACATTTGGTCGTGCATGGCGTCTTGCATGCACAAGGCTATGATCACGAGACCGATGAAGAAGCGGAAGAAATGGAAGCTTTGGAAATCGAGATTTTGGCTGGCTTGGGGGTGGCGAATCCTTATCAAGAATAAACCATAGCCTCATCTCAATACTTAATAGATGAGGCTATTCATTCGTTCTCAAGCAGCTTTATTCCGCAATACTATCTTCAGATAGCTTTCCATCAAAAGCCAGAATTTCTCCTGGCTGACATTGCAATACATGGCAAATCTTTTCTAGCGTGTCGAAGCGTATCGCCTTCGCACGTCCCGACTTGAGCACCGATAAGTTTTGTGGCGTGATATCGACTAACTCCGCTAAGGTGTTCAGGCGCATTTTACGCTGCGCCAGCACCACATCTAAGTTCACTATGATAGGCATGCTGTTTCCTTAGATGGTGAGTTCGGCTTCTTCGTTGAGATCGGTGCCGATTTCTAGAGCCCAAAGGATAAGGCTGTAGAAGCCGAGATCGATTAGCGTGATTCCAGACAAGTAACACCAATTCAAAAAACGCTCGCCATTGCCTTTGTCGAGTTGAAATGCGACAAAACAAATTGCAAGGAAATGGATCACTATGGCTATCCATGAGAAGTAAAAATTCACGCGATATGCCTTGCGAGCATGGTTAAGTGCGCGCGCATTGAAAACATCACCTGAGTGGAAACATTGAATTAAATTCTGAACATGGGTGAGGATGTATATTAGAGGAGCAAGGAATAGTCCTAGAAAAATAAGCAAAAAAATTCTTGTAGTTAAAGTGACTCCTGGTTTGAAGAACTCGCCAAGTCGATTGGGATCGTCTGTCAATTTAATAATGCTTTGTTGTAGGTCAATGCTGCCAGAATCTACAGAGATAAGGGCAAGGAGGCCAGCAATGCCGCCTAAATACGCAAGGATAAGTAATGGCGTAAATAAGCAAAGCAAATACCCACTAACTTTTCGAAATGCGGCAATACGTTTGTTGCGTTCTAAGTTCATACATCACTCCTAAAAAGTTTAATGGTGTGCGTATTGTATGAAGTGAAAATATGAAAAGCAATCAAAATTTATCGTTTATCGATACTTTATTACTGTTAAATAATTTGTGCGCGATAGGTTTGAGCTGTTTATAATCTCATGATGCATTTTTTTTGTGACGATTTATTGATAATTAAGAAACTGTGAAAAGAGAAAGAAATGAAAAACACATTACGCGCTTTGATCCTAATCCTCGCTTGCCAACTAAGCGCGGCAGCTTGGTCGCAAACCATCTTCATCGTCCGTCATGCCGAAAAGGTGGATGAAAGTCGTGATCCCGCTTTGAGTTTAAAAGGTAAGCAACGCGCCATGAATTTGGCCGTGCTATTGCGGGATGCCGACATTAAGCGTGTGTATGTAACTGAGTTTCAACGCACTCAAATGACGGCAACGCCACTGGCTGAAAGCCGCCAAATAAGCTTGACACCGTATGCGGCGAAAGAATCTGTGAATTTAGGAAAAACTTTGTTGACAGTAGAAAGCAATACCTTGGTGGTCGGGCATTCGAATACCTTACTTGATATCTTAAAGGGCTTGGGGATCACTGATGTGAAACCAGTTGCGGATGATGAATATGATCGCTTAATCGTGGTGAGCCTGAATAAGAATGCGAGTCCTAGCTATACTTTGCTGCGTTATTGAGTATCACGAGTTGGAAATATAAAACCCCTCAACGCAGAGACGCTAAGAAAAACGAAAAGAGAGGAAGCAATTTTTAGATGCTCACTACGCCCCTCTGCGCCTCGGTGTTGAGCGGTTTTCTCAATTAGTTTGCTGAACTAATCATGAGAAAAATAAATGCCCCATGCAAGCCAAGGCAAAGCCAATTAAACCATTTAAAAAAGGTTTTCTGTGTTTTGTGTCGAAAAAAAGCCTGCGCGCATAAAGCACCGAGCGCGCCGCCAGCGCATGTCCAGCAATGTAAAATTTGCTCCGAAATCCGCGATCTATTCCCTCGCGCCGCCGATGTATCCCAGCCATACAACGCAAAACTGATTACATTGATGCTGCTGTAGTAGGCAATCAAGAAAGCCGTGAGGGGGTGATTCTCTAAGAGCGGGTGAATGGGACTGAGCATTGCGGGCAGGAATTGAGATGGCAAGAAGTTTAACTATTCTAGGTGAGATTGCGGCGCTAAGTAATTGAATTGCATTTAATTTTTTTCGAAAATAGGATATTTTGAATACCTCGACTCTTGATGAAGGCGTGTGGTTCGTGAGATAAAGTGCCCGTAAAATTTGGGAAAATCGCGCAGATGTTGTATCCTGTAGGATTGAAACAACGGCGTTAAGCCCATTATGCAAGAGCATTCTAGTAAGGTCAGACCAGCTGACCTTAAACCACATAGGTCATTGTTTGAACGATTGACCGCCTTAATTTCCCCTGAACCCGAAAACCGCGAAGAGCTGTTAGAAGTCTTGCAC
>CAYXJI010000133.1:0-9713 GCA_964465175.1 uncultured Burkholderiaceae bacterium
AAGTCAACATTAATGATGCTGGTGTCGGCATTTGCGGGTTACGATGCGATACGTGAAGCCTATGCGCATGCCATCGCGCAAAAGTATCGTTTCTTTAGTTATGGTGATGCGATGTTACTAACCAATCGTTCACGTGTACACCAATAAATTCAATCTCAGGGCGCATTACGGCGTTGCCAAATGCTCGCAATACCGACGTATTGCTGTGCTTGGCGCCTTGTACTGCATCCCTGTCATTGAATTTCTAGGCGTGCACGATGTAACAAAATGGAGCGGAGCAAAATAATGCATAAAAACTCTGCGATCTCCGCGCCTCTGCGGTTAAGCTTTTAATTTTCTAGTTACCATTTTTATTTAGGTCGGTAAACCCTATGCTCGAATTTCAATTAATCAAAAAAGACAAAACCACCGCAGCGCGTCGTGGTCGCATTACGGTTGATCATGGCGTGATCGAAACCCCTATTTTTATGCCAGTCGGCACTTACGGTTCGGTGAAAGCGATGTCGCCACTTGAACTCAAGGAAATCGACGCGCACATCATTTTGGGTAATACTTTTCACCTGTGGCTGCGCCCGGGTCTGGATGTCATCAATCAATTTGGTGGTCTGCATGATTTCATGGGTTGGGATAAACCTATCTTGACTGACTCCGGCGGTTTTCAAGTCTTTTCACTTGGCGCGATGCGCAAGATTACGGAAGAAGGTGTGAAATTTGCCTCGCCCATCAGCGGCGAGCGTTTGTTCTTGTCGCCAGAAATTTCCATGCAGATTCAACGTGCTTTGAATTCTGATATCGTGATGCAATTTGACGAATGCACACCTTACGAAATCGACGGTCGTCCAGCTACTAGCGAAGAAGCGGGCAAATCCATGCGCATGTCCCTGCGCTGGGCACAACGCTCTATGAATGAATTCAAAGGCGGCGAAAATCCAAACGCTTTATTCGGCATCGTCCAAGGTGGTATGTTTGAAAACCTGCGCGACGAATCCTTGGCAGCTTTGAACGAAATGGGTTTTGACGGTATGGCGATTGGCGGTTTATCAGTCGGTGAACCAAAAGAAGACATGCTGCGCATACTCTCGCACGTCGGTCCTAAGCTACCAGAAAACAAACCGCACTATTTAATGGGCGTCGGCACACCAGAAGACTTAGTCGCTGGCGTGGCTAACGGTATTGATATGTTCGACTGCGTGATGCCAACTCGCAACGCACGTAACGGCTGGATATTTACTCGCTTCGGCGACGTCAAAATCAAAAACGCCCGCTACAAAGAAGACAAAGCCCCGCTCGATGAAACCTGTACTTGCTACGCCTGCAAAAACTTCTCCCGCGCTTACCTGCATCATTTACACCGCACCGGTGAAATCCTAGGTGCGCGCTTAAACCCGATACACAATTTGCATTACTACCTCGATCTGTTCCGTCAGATTCGTTTGTCCTTGGATGAAGATCGATTTCCAGAATTCGTCGTGCAATTTAAAGCTGATCGGGCGCGTGGGGTGTAAGTTGAAATTGAAGGCAAACCTCTCAACACAGAGACACAGAGACGCAGAGTTGATGAGAAGTTTAGGAGAAAAGCCAAAAGAGCCGTTCTCGGCATTTGTTTTTCCTCCTTAGCTCCGGTCGCAGCCCACTGATTACCTCTGTTGAGAGGTTTTGATTTTTATGTTGTTGATGCCCAATTTGCACAACAAGTTTTTCGATTGCGGTGCGGAATTGGCGGAATCTGGTGATCCTAGTGCTAGAATGTGGCGCTTTATTGCTAGGCATGGACAATGCTGATTATTTTGGCAAATGTGTTGTAGGGCTTTAAATCCACAATTTCATCCCAAGATGCATGCAAGTGATTGATTTGTTTTACTAAATTTATTTGATTGGAGTTTTACTGTGTTTATTTCTAATGCTTACGCGCAAGCGGCTGGTGCTGCGAGTACTGAATCTTCTTTGATGAGCTTTTTGCCTATCATTTTGATGTTTGTGGTCTTGTACTTCGTCATGATACGTCCTCAAATGAAGCGTCAAAAAGAACAAAAATCTATGTTAGACGCATTGGCAAAAGGCGACGAAGTGATCACTGCTGGCGGTATCGCCGGTAAAGTCACTAAAGTCACAGACGCTTTTGTTTCTGTGGAAGTGAGCAACGGTGTGGATATCCAAATTCAAAAAAGCGCCGTCACCACATTGTTACCAAAAGGCACACTGAAATAAGTCTGCCACAATGGGCATAAGGGGCAAAACGTCAAGCTTTGCCCCTTACTTGTTTCTAGTAGATAGGTTTTTTACTAGCTTGTTTTTTCTACGCTGTTCTTAATTAGACTCCCGCTATGAATCGTTATCCTCTCTGGAAGTACATCGTCATACTAATCGCGCTTGCGCTTGGTGCCTTGTATACGGCCCCTAATTTTTATCCTGACTCACCGGCATTGCAAATTAGTAGTGCGAAAGCGACCATCAAAGTAGAGAAGGCGATGATAGAACAGGTGGAGCGCGTCTTGAAAGAAGCGAATACCTCAACGACCGGCGTGTCTTTTGATCATAACGGTGTGCAAGGCTCGATTCGCGTCCGGTTCTCGAATACTGATCTGCAATTTAAAGCGAAAGCGGCGCTCGAAAACGGGCTGAATGCCGATCCGTCCAAGCCGATCTACACGGTGTCCTTTAATCAGTTACCCAATACGCCTGCATGGATGCAAACTGTGCGTGCCTTGCCTATGTATTTAGGTTTGGATTTGCGTGGTGGTGCGCATTTCTTGTTAAAAGTGGATACCTCCGCTGTGTTGAATAAGCACCTATCTTCTTTGCAATCGAATGTGCGTTCAACTTTGAAAGATAAAGAAATTCGTCATGCGGGTATTTCGCGTGATGCGGAATCGGTGACGGTGAAGTTCCGTGATGCGGAGATGCTCAAAAAGGCCAAAGAATTGATAGGACGTCAAATGAACGACGTTGCTTTTGCTGAGCCTGCAGCTGCACCAGCGGTGGATCAAGAGTTGTCGATCAAAATGACGATCAAGCCAGATGCCTTAAAAACTTTATTGAACGACGGTGTTAAGCAAAATATTTCGGTACTTTCCAAACGCGTTAATGAGTTGGGAATTGCCGAACCCATCATCCAGCAACAAGGTGCGGATCGTATCGTGGTGCAGTTGCCAGGTGTGTTGGATGTGGCAGAAGCTAAGAAAACAATCGGTCGCACGGCGACCTTGGAAGTGCGCCTAGTTGATCAAAGCATTGTTGGAAAAACGCAGTTAGATACGCCAGTACCTTTTGGTTCTGAGATGTTTACTGTGGGCCAAAGTGCGCCAGAAATTCTCTACAAAGAACCAATCGTGACAGGGGACTCGATTACCAGCGCGAGTGCAGGTTTCGACGAAAATCAAAATCCAGCCGTCAATATTGAATTAAATAGTGACGGCGGGCGCAAGATGGGCGAGGCGACGCGTGCCAATCTCGGTAAGCGCATGGCCTTTGTTCTGTTTGAACGCGGCGAAGGCGAGTTGTTGCAAGTGGCAACGATTCAAGGTCTGTTTAGTAACAAGTTCAGAACGACAGGTATGCGTGACACCCAGGCTGCCAACGAACTGTCTTTGTTATTACGCGCCGGTGCTTTAGCAGCTCCGATGGAAATTATTGAAGAACGTACCATTGGTGCGCAATTAGGTGCGGAAAATATCAACAAGGGTATGCATTCTGTGATGTACGGTTTCGCTGCGATTGCCGTGTTTATGATTGTGTATTACATGATATTTGGCTTTTTCAGCGTGTTTGCGTTGGCAGTGAATTTATTGTTGCTAGTCGGCGTTTTATCCTTGATGCAAGCGACCTTGACTTTGCCGGGCATGGCGGCGATTGCGCTCGCATTGGGTATGGCGATTGATGCCAACGTTTTGATTAATGAACGTATTCGGGAAGAGCTACGCGCCGGCAACACACCGCAACATGCGATTTTGCAGGGTTTTGACCGCGCTTGGGCAACCATTCTCGATTCGAACGTGACGACGTTTATTGTAGGTTTGGCCTTATTGGTGTTCGGCTCTGGTCCTGTCAAGGCATTTGCGATTGTCCATTGCTTAGGTATTTTGACCTCGATCTTTTCAGCCGTGTTTGTCTCGCGTGGCGTAGTGAATCTTTGGTATGGCCGTAAGAAAAAATTAAGCGCAATTTCGATAGGTCAAATTTGGAAACCAGCCGACTAAGGCCATCCCAAGAACATTCATCGTTATAAAGAATTAGGAATTCATCATGGAATTATTCCGTATTAAACGCGACATCCCCTTCATGCGCAATGCGCTGATTTTTAATGTCATTTCAGCTTTAACCTTTGTTGCCGCCGTATTTTTTCTGATCACTAAACCTTTGCATTTTTCTGTCGAATTTACCGGCGGAACTTCGATGGAAGTGAGTTATTCGAAACCGGCTGACCTTGAAAAAATTCGCACAACGATTAAGAACTTAGGCTTTCAAGAGGGGCAAGTCGTGCCATTTGGTAAGGCCGAGGATGTTGTTATTCGCCTCCCTTTGCCGAAAACTAAGCAAGGTGAGGTCGCGCTGACCGAGAAAGAGTTGAACGCAAAAATTACCTTGCAAAACGAAAAAGTCTTCGCCGGATTGAAAGCGGTTGATGCTGATGTGAAATTGCAAAGAACAGCATTAGTCGGCTCGCAAGTGGGAGAAGAATTAGCCCACGACGGCCTGATGGCTTTGTTATTCGTAGTGATAGGCGTGATGGCTTATTTGGCGATTCGCTTTGAATGGAAATATGCGGTCTCAGCGATTATCGCGAACTTGCATGACGTTGTCATTATTTTGGGTTTCTTTGCGTTCTTCCAATGGGAATTCGATCTGGCCGTATTGGCGGCGGTGTTGGCGGTCTTGGGTTACTCCGTGAATGAATCGGTCGTTATTTTTGATCGTATCCGCGAAAACTTCTTAAAAATGCGTAAGGCAAGTGTGACCGAAGTCATCGATAATGCGATTACTAGCACGATCTCACGTACCGTCATCACCCACGGCTCGACGCAGATGATGGTGTTGTCGATGTTGCTTTTCGGCGGCCCCACTTTGCATGGCTTTGCGATTGCCTTGACCATTGGTATTTTGTTCGGTATTTATTCTTCCGTATTCGTGGCGGCAGCGATTGCCATGTGGCTGGGTGTCAAGCGTGAAGATTTGCTGAAACCCGTCAAAGAAAAAGACGAGACTGATGGAGCTGTTGTGTAAAACGGCAAAGAAGTCGCCCCTATTTTAGTAACAAAGTGTATAAACGCGTATAAAAGAACCAAGCCAGCCTAAGTGCTGGCTTTTTCTTTGTTAAGATTAGGACTTGCGCAAAACCGCCCCAGCATCGTTGTTGCCGACCTTAGCTAAACTAAGGTGCTCCAGCACTGTCTTCGTCGGCCTGCCCCCGACTAAATCATTCGGGGGCAGGCTCTAGCTGGGACAATTTTGTGTAAGTCCTAAAGATGCAATCTATCGCTACATGCGTGACAAGTTTTTCGGTGGATTTGTGTGTCATTGACGTCGTGTCATAGAATAAATTCGTCAATCTGCCTCTTTTTACCTAAGCTGACAGAACTTTCCTCAGTGAAAGTGTCTAAACAGCTTCGAACTCAATTCCAATCGATATGAAAAACACAAAAACGGTACTCGCACTTTCTCTGGCCATTGCTGCCGGCGGTGGTTATTGGTTATGGAAAAAAAATGGCGCCGAGAGCACCGAACTGGTGGCGGGGCAAACCATAGGCGCAAAAGGCGACAAGAATCGTCCTGTGAACGTCAACACGGTGTTAACGCAAAAGCGCGATTACGAAGTGAAGCTGAAGGCAAACGGCATTGTGTCATCGCTCAACATCGTCGATGTCCGTCCTCAAGTAAGTAGCGTGATTGAAAAAGTACATATCAAAGAAGGCCAATTTGTAAGGGCGGGTACGCTGCTATTTAGTTTGGATAATCGCGCTGATAGCGCAAACTTGGCGAAAGCGCAAGCGCAGCTAAATAAAGAATTGGCGAGCCTGGCTGAGAATCAACGTCAGCTCGAACGTAGCAAAGAATTATTCGCGAAAAAATTTCAATCGCAAAGCGTGGTCGATGCCGCGCAAACCGCCGTGCAAGCCCAGCAATCCGTAGTCGATGGCGCGAAAGCGGCGGTGGCCGCCGTCAAAGTGAATTTAGCCTACAGCAAGATCGTCGCACCCGTCAGTGGTCGTACCGGTCTAATCAACGTATTTCCTGGCTCTTTAGTTCAGCCTAGTACCTCCGGTGCGGCTTTGGTAACTATCACTCAAATGGACCCGATTGCCATTACTTTCCCGCTGCCGCAACGTAATTTGTCCGACGCTCTGGATAGTATGAAGCGCGGCGACAGCTTGGCGTTTGCCAGTTTGCCTGATAACAAAACCAGTTTTAAAGGTAAATTGCAATTCGTTGATAACGTAGTCGATGCGGTCTCAGGTACGGTGAAAGTGAAAGCCGTTTTTGATAACAAAGAAATGAAATTATGGCCGGGCGCGTATGCCAATGTCGATCTGAGCGTACTCACTCTGAAAGATGCCATCGTCATTCCGCGTGATGCGCTGGTGATGGGCGTCAATGCGGTCTCGGTCTTTGTGGTCGATGGCGAAGGCAAAGCGGAACAAAAGAAAGTTCAAGTTCAATACAGCTTTGAAAATGATGCGATTGTGACGGGTCTGGAATCAGGTATGAAGGTCATACTGGAAGGCAAACAAAATTTACGTCCGGGCGTGCCCGTTAAGGAACGCGCTGAAGGTGACAACAAGGGTAATGGTAAAGCTGAGGGCGGCGAAAAGAAATCTGCCGCTTCTGCAGCATCGGCAGCTAGTTTACCTTCCGCATCGTCTTCTGCGGCTTCTGCAGCGAGTGCATCATGAATTTATCGGAGTTATTTATTCGTCGTCCGGTGATGACGATATTGCTGAATATTTCTGTGGTGGTCGCAGGTATTTTGGCGTATCGCATCATCCCAATTGCAGCGCTGCCAAGTTATAACACCCCCGTCATTAGTGTCGGGGCGGGCTTGCCAGGTGCTAGTCCTGAGACGATGGCGACTTCGGTTGCTTTACCTTTAGAGAAACAGTTTTCGACGATTCCGGGTTTAGCCACGATCAGTTCTAGCAGTACCTTGGGTTCGACTTCATTGACGCTGGAATTTGACGCTAGCCGCAATGTTGATGACGCGGCTGTGGATGTGCAGGCCGCTCTGTTGCGCGCGCAACGTGCTCTGCCGATTGAGATGACCTCTTTGCCGTCTTATCGCAAAGTGAATCCTGCTGATTCTGCGGTGTTGGTCTTGGCATTGACTTCGCCTTCTTTAAGTTTGGCCGAACTGACTAATTATGCTGAACATTTAATTTCACCCAATCTTTCAACCTTAGCCGGTGTGGCGCAGGTGAATATTTTTGGTATCCGTCGGTATGCGGTGCGTATCCGTGTTGATCCGGGTGCATTGGCGAGTCGCAATATTGGCTTTGATGAAATCACGACCAGCATCCGCGCGGCAAATTCGATTGCGCCGGTCGGTACGCTCGATGGCGACAAACAAACCTTAACCATCGTCGCGAATAAACAATTGCAAAACGCGGCCGAGTTCGCCAACATTATTATCAGCAATAAAGGCGGACAAGTCGTACGTTTGCGCGATGTTGCCAGTGTTGAAGATAGCTATGAAAGCGTGAAATCCGTTGGTAATTTCAACGGCGAACCAGCGATTATGTTGGCGATACAACGCCAGACCGATGCCAATACGGTGAAAGTCGTGGATGCGATCAAAGCCGCGATTCCTGGCTTTAAAGCGCAATTGCCTAGCTCAGTGAATATCACCTTGGCCAACGATAGATCGGTGTCAGTACGTGACGCTTTGCATGACGTGAATCTGACTTTGCTATTGACGATTTTCCTTGTCATCGTCGTGATCTTTTTGTTCTTGCGCCACATGGTAGCAACCATCATTCCGGCTTTGTCGCTGCCAGTATCTTTGATCGGCGCGGTGTTCTTACTGTGGGGCTTTGGCTATACCCTCGATAATATTTCTTTGTTGGGCATCACCTTGGCGGTGGGTCTAGTGGTCGACGATGCGATTGTGATGTTGGAGAATATTATCCGTCACGTCGAGATGGGCGAGACGCCGTTTGAAGCGGCACTCAAAGGTTCACGTGAAGTTGGCTTCACGATTATTTCTATCTCGACTTCCTTGATCGCGGTGTTCATTCCTATTTTCTTTATGCCCGGTGTGATCGGCCAGTTGTTCCATGAATTTGCCGTGGTCGTTAGTTTGGCGATTGTTGTGTCCGCCTTTGTTTCTCTGACTTTAGTACCGATGTTGGCGAGTCGTTTCTTGAAAGCAGAGAGTGAACATGTACCGCCATCAAAATGGATGGGTGCCTTAACCAATAGTTTTGAGCGCGGCTTTAACGCCTCTTTGAATGCGTATACCCGTGGTTTGGATTTGGCGCTGGCGCATAGAAAATTTGTCTTGTTTGTCGCCTTGCTGACTTTCATCGCGACGGCCTATATGTTCAACGCGATTCCTAAAGGTTTTTTCCCTGAAGAAGATATCGGCCAATTGAATGTGTCCACCGAAGCGGCAGAAGATACGTCTTTCCCCGCGATGGTCATCTTGCAAGAAAAAGTCGCCAAGATTTTGCGCGACGATCCCAATGTCTTAACGGTATCGTCCTTCCACGGTGGCGGTGGCTCGCAAAATACAGGTCGCGGCTTTATCAATTTAAAACCGCGTAACCAGCGCAAGCCTATGAAAGAAGTGGTCGAAGGTCTGCGCAATAAATTAAAAGCGGTGCCGGGTATTACCGTGTTCCTACGCCCTACACAAAACTTGCAATTAGGCGGCCGTCCAAGTAAGAGTCAGTACCAATTCATCATGCAAAGTGTGGATGCCAGCGAGCTGAGTAGTTGGGCGTTTAAGATGCAAGACAAGATGCGGACTGATCCAGGTTTTAAAGATGTGACGAACTATTCACAACTCAAAGGTCTGCAAGCCTCAATCGAGATTGATCGTGACCGCGCTAACTCTCTGGGGGTTGGTATCGACGCGATTCGTGCGGCTTTGTACAGCGCATTTGGTGAGCGTCAGATCGCGACTTTATTTACCAGCGTCGATAGTTATGCGGTGGTGTTAGAAGTCGGTCCCAAAGACAAGAAAGATGAAGCGGCGATTGGCGCGATTTATGTGCGTAGCAATACCGGAAATCTCGTCCCTATGTCCAGCTTTGCCACCGTCAAACGCACCGTCGGTCCAACGGCGATTAATCACGTAGGTCAGTTGCAGGCGGTCACGGTGTCTTTCAATCTGGCTGCCGATATGCCTTTGGGCGACGCAACCAATAAGATTGATAAATTTAAGGACGAGATCAAGTTGCCTACGTCCGTGATCACAACCTACGGTGGTGATGCAGCAGTGTTTAAAGATTCTCAATCCGGTCAATTGATCTTGATTATCTCGGCACTGCTGGTGATCTATGTTTTGCTCGGTGTTTTGTACGAGAGCTTCATCCACCCGATTACGATCTTGGCAGGTTTGCCATCAGCCGCAGTCGGTGCCTTGTTGATGTTGGAATTATTCGGCAAGGACTTAACCTTGATCGCGACCATCGGTATCTTGCTGTTGATCGGTATCGTGAAAAAGAACGCGATCATGATGATCGACTTCGCACTCGATGCACAACGTCACCGCGGCATGT
>CAYXJI010000134.1:0-5005 GCA_964465175.1 uncultured Burkholderiaceae bacterium
AGGCAATTTCGCCTCGCGGCAACGAATCGATTCGTATGTGAAATTTCATTTCAAGGCGATTCCGATGATAGCGTTGTCAAATTGAATTTAAAGGAAATAACATGAGCAATCAAACTGGAATCGTCAAATGGTTCAACGATGCTAAGGGCTTCGGCTTCATCACACCTGACGCTGGTGGCGCGGATTTATTCGCTCACTTTCAAGACATCCAATCTACTGGTTTCAAAAGTCTGTCGGAAAATCAACGCGTTTCTTTCGAACGCAGCGCTAGTCCTAAGGGCGACAAAGCCAGCAATATTCAAGTTTTGTAAGATTTAATTTTACAAAATTTTGTAAAAGCCGCTGCATTAATATCACTGTTTTTAAATAAACATTAAGCATCGCTCAGAATGAGCCAATTGCTGGGGCACCATTACCGGTTATACACACTATGCAGATAGCATAGGTGGATAAAACCCCGCAAAGATTTCGTTCAAAAAGCAAGCGCAAATTGTGCTAAGTGATAGCACAATTGCCGCACAAACTGGCTCTAATCGGCCGTGACCACCACGCAGATAGCGTGGGGAAATGGAAAATGGTTTAGCCAGGCGACGCTACGATCTTGATGATTCAAGATCGATAGCAAGATCGCTGAAAGACAATTTTTCAAAATAAGAAAATCATTTGTGCTTCGGTTTCATGCTTGGCGACTCACGTAGGCCAGGCAGAATCGATATTGCAGCAAATAATTCATACGCATTGCACCATAAATATTGTGATCAGATTTTTATGGCCGCATCATTCCTACTGACCCACCACGCAGATAGCATGGGTGTCAGATAAGCCTGCAACACCTGACAGATAGTCTTGGTTGTAAGTGAATGATAGCAATACTTGGAGAGCCCGCCTTTGGTGGGCTTTTTGCATTGATGGCTTACGGAATATTTTGCGGCGCCAAAAAAAACAGCCAGCGGGCTAGGCTGGCTGTTTGGTTTTTTGCGCAAAACTAGTGCTTCACGACTTTGACTGATTTATTGACTTTTGATGCATCGATGTAAGCGATCGCACCTGGGTTGCTGGCAACAAATTTCAACACTTCATCGTCACTCCCCAGCTCTTTTGGTGGTTTGGCACCGCCGGTAAAAATTTGGCGCGCCCATTGCGCTTTTAGTTGCGCGGGATTTTTCTTCAACAGCTTGTTACCAAATTCTTCCCGCACCGCCCCCTCTTTTTGATCAACCGGCATGGCTTCCGACCCATTGGAAAAAGTTTTAGTTTGTCCTAAAAAAATCTTCGCAATTTGTTCTTCGTCAATATTCGCCGTGTTGGCTGGATTTACAATCACAACCACATCTGCCATGGCCAAGCTGCTAAAACTCATGACGCCCATCAGCACAATACAACGCAAGCTTTTAGAGAAAGAAAGATTCATGATATTTCTCCTCTAGAAAGTAAAGTCATAAGAAACGGTAGCCAGCTTACGCGTATTGTCCGTGCCATTTAAAAAATCCCATCGACTACGATCTAATTGGAATTTGAGAAAACTGCTGTCGGATAATTGATAGCGCAAAGTCAGTCCAATATTTCTATCCACTTCAATCGGCGCCCCAGTGCCGCTATAAGAATTGAAACGACTAATGGTCACCATCGGTAAAAAATTACCGAATCGATAGCCAACCCCTGCTAAATAGCCAGAATAACTGCCGCGCTGAGAAGACTGGTCGATTTTAGAAAATTCGGTTCTGACCACCAGATCCTCTTTATCGACATTTAACGATAAGGAGCTATAGGTTTGTGGCGAATCTTTGCCGTAACTAAGGTCTGGTGAAAACTGTACTAAGCCTGTCGGCCCCATGCGCAAACGTCTTTGTTTGGATTTATTGACCGAAGCGCGCATCGTAAACCAATCACGATTAAGCTCTAAATCAATACCGTACATATTGTCCCAATGGACATCTACGCGTGAGGGATCACCCAGCTTCGCAATGGCGACTTCCTTGGCATGTTCTTTACCAAAGTAAGCGCTGGATTTGACCGCCCAACCACCAATATCATCGCGATATGTCAGATTCACGCCATTGTAATTGACCACCGGCCAGCCATAGACATCGGGAGGAACACGGGTCCAGTTATAGGCAAAGGCGACGTCTTGGAAATCAGAATAGAAAAAAAGCGGTAGACGTTTACGACCCGCTTGCAAGGTCCATTTTGGGCTGAGGTTATAAGTCAAATATGCGAGTTCAACAGCAATCTCCGCATCGCCCGCCGCATGACGTGCCATCACTTGGCCGGTAAATGACAAGTTATCCGTAAAAGTAGCGGTACCTTGCAATCCAAAACGTGACTCTGGCTTAATCGACCAACGCGATTCATACACGCTACCGTGTGAATAGTCAGCGATATAGCAGGGACATTTCCACTTATTATTGTCAGGAAAACCGACCTCAAGACCGGTCGCACTAAACACTTTACCCGCCGTGATATTACCAAATCCAGAATAGGTAAAATCGACCGCCTGACTTATATTACTCATACCGACAACACTCAGCATCGCGGCTAAGCGACACAGCTTAAGCACCTTTGATCTAGCCATTTTCTAAGCTCCTGTTAATGAGAATTATGAATGCAGCGAATTCGAGGGCATCATTTTTGCGTCTATGCAAGCGCGCACCTCAACATGATAAAGCCATGCCCTTAGCGTCTCAGATATCGATGATCGATGATGTTCCTATCAGTCCATATCCACGATGTGCATTTTTAGTATAGGCGCGCATTAAGATAATTTCATGCAAACCAGCAAGTGAAGTGCTCGAAAGAAACAAAAAGCAACACTTTTTGTTGCAGGCTAACGAAGAATTATCTTTTTGATTTCATAGAAATGCGAGGCACGCTATGCAAAACGCGCTTTCTCATGAGCCCTAAGCAAATGTTGGCAGCAAGCATCAATCATTAGAAACAAATTTGACCACCACCAATACAAGCCCGATACTGAGCGACTGCCAAAAATGTCCCGATGGCAAATATAATCTTCGGAGTCTTTGATGAAACGCGCACTTTATTCTTCCCTATTCGCCGCTGCCGCATTGAGCTTTGTTAGCCATGCGGCAGCCACCGATATCCTGATCTCAGCCGCCAATATGCTCGATGTACGCAGCGGGAAAATGCTAGCCAATCCGCAGATTTTGGTCAGAGACGGCCGTATCGTCAGCGTGACTAGCGCAACAACAAACACTGCCACAGCCGTCGAGGCAAGCAATCAAGGCCTACAAAAAATCGATCTACCCGGCATGACCTTAGTCCCCGGATTGATCGACATGCATGTGCATTTAGATGCTGATCCAACCTACGGTGGCTACAGTAATTTACAATTCGGCGACCGTTTTTGGTCCATCTTAACGGTGCCACACGCCAGCCGTACTTTGGATGCGGGCTTTACCACGGTGCGTAATGTCGGTGCCGATGCTTGGAACGATGTCGGCTTGCGCCAAGCCATTGATGAGGGAAAAATCCCTGGTCCGCGTGTCGTCACTGCCGCGTATTCTTTTGGTGCGACTGGAGGTCATTGTGATTCGACGTTCTTTCCGCCCTCGATGCATCAGCAAAGTGCCTTCAATGCCGACAGCCCCGAAGAGGGTCGCAAACGTGTACGCGAATTACGCAAGTACGGCGCGCAAGTGATTAAAATCTGCGCCACTGGCGGTGTGTTTTCACACAATACCGAACCCGGTCAACAACAAATGAGCTTGAAAGAAATGAGCGCCATCGCCGAAGAAGCGCATCAATGGGGCTTACGCGTGGCAGCCCATGCACACGGCACCTCGGGCATTAAAGATGCGATTCGCGCTGGCATTGATACCATAGAACATGCCAGTTTAATCGACGATGAAGGCATCACCTTAGCCAAGAAGCACGGCACCTACTTATCGATGGACATCTACAACACCGACTACACGCAATCCGAAGGCAAAAAGAACGGCGTGATGGAAGACAATCTGCGCAAAGACAGAGAGATCGCCGATGTACAACGCGAAGGTTTCCGCCGCGCTCATGCTGCTGGTGTGAAGATGATCTACGGCACCGATGCCGGTATCTATCCGCACGGCGACAACGCCAAACAATTCGCCACCATGGTGAAATACGGCATGACACCAGTACAAGCGATTCAAACCGCCACCATCAATGCCGCAGAAGCGCTATCGAATAAAGAGGTAGGCCTACTCGAAGCCGGCCGCTTTGCCGACATGGTGGCGGTGGTCGGTGATCCTAGCAAGGATGTGCGTTTGTTAGAAAATGTCGCGGTGGTGATTAAAGGTGGGGCGGTGGTAAAACGCGCAAAGTAAATGTGCCGGTTGAGGTGTAGCGGACTGGGACGGGCGTTTGGTCCGTACTAAATTTAAAAAATCTCTTTGATTCAAATTCGATCTGACAGCTACCCTAAAAAATTGGTAGCGGTCAGATCAAATAGGAACTAGTACACCTTTTCAGGTTTATCACTACACCAAACGCACCGTCGAATCCTGCAAGGCAGCGCTGGTCTGCAAGGCTTGATTTGTTACCCCAAATTGCTGGCTTGCTAACAAGGTTTGAGCAGGCGTCATAGCAAACGCAGATAGATTGCCCGTCTTCGCATATTGATACGCAAGGTCACCCCCCATCGCCGCAGTGTCACTGCTGTTCAAATAAAATTCCAACAGCGATGCTGACAGTGCCCAACTAGTCAATGATGGATTCGCTGCTCTTGCTTGATCAAATTTAGTGGCCAGTCCATCAAAATTGAATTGCTCAATTTTTTTGTTATTGAGCTTATTGGTCGATGCTGCGTTGTAGTCTGTCGTGCCTTCAATCACCACTTGCAGATTCGCAATGCTGTGATTATTGACGTTCGCGTACCAGTCTTTCATTGTGACTTGCTCGCTCGTGCCTGTGACTAGGATCAAATCATTGCCTGATTTTTTGAATAATAAATCTGCATATTTGATGCCTTTACCTAGCGATAACGTATTATCCTTGCCTGTGCTGGCATTGA
>CAYXJI010000134.1:5015-9690 GCA_964465175.1 uncultured Burkholderiaceae bacterium
TGATGACATCCATACCGTCGCCACGATTAAAAGCAATGACATCGGTACCCGTGCCAGTGGTGATCTTATCGTTGCCCAAGCCACCGACAATAAAATCATTGCCCACACCCGCCGTGATCGTGTCGATGCCAGCACCGCCGTCAAAGACATTATTGCCAGCTGTATCAGTTAAAGTGTCGTCACCCGCGACGCCTTGCAAAATATCATTGCCAGCGGCACCGTTGAGCACATTCTTGCCGCTATTCCCGACCAATAAATTATCTAAGATATTGCCAGACCCATTGATGGCTGTTGTGCCGGTCAACAGCAATGCTTCTAGATTGGCGATCAATGTGTAAGTGATTGATGACTTAACTTGATCATTGCCCTCATTCGCATTTTCTGTCGCCACGTCGCCAGCGTTATCAATAAGGTAGATATCATTGCCAACACCACCCGACATCGTGTCAGCACCAGTGCCACCATCAAGAATATTATTACCGCTATTACCAATCAGGCTATTTGCCACCGTATTACCCGTCGCATTAATCGCAGCGCTACCGGTTAACGTGAGATTTTCTACGTTGGTACCGAGCGTGTAGCTGATACTACTTTGCACTAAGTCCGTTCCTGCACTGGCGGCTTCGGTGACGACGTCGCCAGTGCTATCGACTACGTAGATATCATTGCCCGCGCCACCCACCATCGTGTCGGCACCGACACCACCATCCAAGGTATTGTTGCCCGCATTACCGTTCAAGTTATTGGCGAGTGTATTACCTGCCACACTATTATTGCCTGTGCCGGTCAGGCTCATATTTTCTACATTGGTCGGTAAAGTGTAGCTCACGGCGCTATTGATTTGATCCGCACCTTCGTTGGCGTTTTCGGTCACGACATCACCGATATCATCAACAACATAGATGTCATTACCCGCACCACCCTGCAAGGTATCGGCACCAACGCCGCCATCGAGTGTATTGATCGCGCTATTGCCGATGATCGTGTTGGCCAATGCATTACCGGTACCGTTAATCGCTGAAGTACCGGTCAACAGCAATTTTTCTACATTGGCAGCTAAGGTCAAAGTGACAGAAGTTTTAATCGTGTCGCTGCCCTCATTTGCATTTTCGGTGACGACATCGGTTGTGGCACCAACGATATAGACGTCATCACCCAATCCACCCAGCATCGTGTCATTGCCAGCGCCACCGTCTAAGGTGTCGTTGCCAGCACCGCCAGTGAGCTTATCGTTACCGGCTAATCCACTCAAGGTATCGTTGCCTGCGCCACCCGTTAAAGTATCGACGCCGCTGGTGCCAGTGAGTGTTAAGTTGCCGACATTGACGACCACATCAAACACATCAGAGACGCTGAGATTACCCGCATCTTTGGCGGTGACTTTGACGCTGATCGTACCGGAGCTAGTTGGCGTACCGCTAAACACGCGTGTCGTCGCATTAAAGCTTAACCATGCCGGCAAAACAGCACCATCGGCCAAAGTGGCGCTATAGCTTAAAGTATCACCAGCGTCAGGATCGGTAAAGCTGCTGCTAGATACCGTGTAAGTAAATGCGGTGCCTTGGTTAGCAGTCTGATCAGGCAACGCGACCGCCAAGACGGGCGCACGATTAGCAGCATTGACAGTCATGGTGAGGTTTTGACCAATGGCAGAACCGTAGTTATCTGTACCCCACAAGATCAAATTCAACGTACCTAAATTACTCACAGTAGGCGTACCGGAGATCACGCGTGTCGTTGCATTAAAACTCAACCAACTTGGCAATGCTGAGCCATCGGCCTTCTTCAGACTATAAGTAACGCTGTCGCCTGCATCCGTATCGACAATGGTATTGGCTGGTACGGTAAAGCTATACGCCACATCGACTTTGCCGCTTTGACTCGACACCGCAGTTCCCATCGTCGGTGCCTTATTATTCGTAGCACGATCCACCATGGTTTGTATCATGGTCTGATTCCAATTGACCGCATTGGAGAACTCGACTTTATCGATTTTGTAATCAGCGGCTTGCCCGTTGATAGTGGTGTTGGCCGCGTAGTAGTTACTAATCGCAAGCTGATCTGTACTGTTTTTGAGCTTAAAGAAAAGATGATTACCGGATTTAAATGCTAGTACATCGGTATCAATCACACCTGTCGCGAAGCGCAGGGTGTCTGTCGCAGCCAACAGATCAACGTTATCGATGGTGTCTTGATCATCACCGCGATTAAAGACGTAGATGTCATTGCCACGACCACCAGATAGGAAGTCGTTGCCTGTTTGCCCTGTAATCGTGTCATTACCAATACCCCCAGTGAGCGTATCGTTAGCGCTGGTACCAGCGAGCGTTTGATTGGCACTGCCTATAACAATATTAAAGGTATCTGCCACGCTAAGATTGCCACTATCTTTCGCAGTAAGCATGACACTGATCGTACCCGAATTAGTAGGTGTGCCACTAAATACTTTTGTGCTAGCATTGAAAGTGAGCCAACTTGGGAGTACGCTGCCGTTTGATAATTTGGCACTGTAGCTAAGTGTATCGCCCGCGTCTGGGTCCGTGAAAGTATCTACTGGCACGCTGTAGGTAAACAAAACACCTGGCGAAATACTCTTATCTGCTATTGGCTGGGCGATAGTTGGTGCATGGTTCACAAAAGAAGCAATCTGCAAAGTAACCGATTGCGTCGCAAACATATTATAGCTATCAGTACCAGTGAGCACTAAAGCCACATCCCCTGATGCAGACTTATCGGGTGTACCAAATAATCTGCCAGTAGCGGAATCAAAAGTTAACCAGCCTGGCAAGTAGCCATCTGTATCTTTCATACTATAAACAACGACATCGCCAACATCGCCAACATCGACATCCACCATCGCATTTACAGGTACAACGAAACTAAATTCTGCATTTGCAGATGCCTGCAGTGTGGTTGGCATCGTATTATTGACAGTAGGTGCATGATTATTGTTCACGCGGTCTACCACCGTTTGCAACATCGTCTTATCCCATTTAACGCCATTGGCAAACTCGACGAAATCGATCTTATAATCTGCGGTCTGTCCATCTATTGTAGTATCAGCGGCAAAATAATTACTTACTGTTATTTGATCGCTTGTACCTTTAATTTTAAACACAAAATCGTCAGCCGATTTGAGTCCTACCACATCTGATTCTGCAATATTTAAACCAAAACGTACCGTATCTACAGCACTTAAAATATCAATATTGTTAATCGTATCAACGCCATCACCTAGGTTAAAGACATAAGTATCGTTACCCATGCCACCTGACAAAGCGTCATAATCTTTACGCCCAATCAATACGTCGTTGCCAGCAAAACCAATTAAATTATCATCGCCATCGGTGCCCAATACCGCCTGAACCTTTGCCGCAGCAATATCCCAGACCGTGCCATCGGCAAACTGAATTTTTTCAAGCGACTGCATGTTGATACCGTCTTGCACGGTAGTTTCATCAAAAAAATTCTCAACAACAAGCGGATTATGTTGATCACCAATCCTAACCCAAAGGTCTTTATAATTTACATTACCCCAAGCATCTCTATAACCTCTTCTAAGGCTGACATCACTTGGTTTCACGTCAGCATCGAGCAACAGGACGTCAACATGTTTTGCATCGCTAAAATCCATATCTCGAATAATGTCGGCACCTGAGTTCTTCCCATACTTATATGTGTCTGCGCCACCTGATCCGTAAAACCAATCTCGTTCAGACCCGCCACTCAAGACGTCATTTGTAGAGAAATCATATACGTGATGAAAACCTGTTCTCGCAGTCAGTACGATCGTTTTAACTGCATCAAAATCCCATGCCGTACCGTCGGCAAATTGAATTGTTTGAATTCTTTTTGCCGCTGTAGGATCAGAGAAATAATCGTTAATCCGTAACGCATCAGTTGTACCACTGATGGTCAATAACAAATCATCACCATCCTGGTTCGACGACGTATCCCCGCGCTGCGCAATAACCTCTGTTGAATTAATACTGGCACCAAACTGCACGACATTATTATCTGTATTGGCGTCTTCATAAATAATATCGCTTCCAAAACCACTCTCAAATTTATATACATCAGATCCATTTTGTCCAGCCAAAGAATCATTTCCAGCCGCGCCAATAATCACATCATCTGTCGCATAGCCGACGACATAGTCATCACCCGGCGTACCTTGAAGTGCTTTTGTTTTTACAGTATTTACATCCCATACTGTACCGTTTGCAAATTGAATTTTTTCAATAGTTTTATAAGTATTAAAATATCCCCAAATCGTGATATTGCTATTAGTCCCCCGAATGCTTAAACGCACGCTATCTGAGCCTGATACACGGGTAAGAATAACATCGTCAGGGGTGACATCCGCGTCAAACAAAAGCGTATCTATATCGTCCGCAGTAGCATCCTCATCAATCACATCAACACCCGAATTTCTACCAAATTTATAGGTATCCGAGCCAGCCAATCCGCGCAATTCATCATTACCACCGAGACCATCTATTACATCGTTACCATTGGTTCCAATCATAATGTCATCACCAGCAGTGCCTTGCGAAAGCAGAGTCTTAATGATATCGATATCCCACACCGTACCGTTGGCAAAATAAATCTTCGATGCATACTTACTTTGATCATAATTATCTTGAAAGAAGGCGCCTATATACAATGTATTACC
>CAYXJI010000135.1:0-9572 GCA_964465175.1 uncultured Burkholderiaceae bacterium
TGCTTCCGTGTGGCCGGTTTTCATACCATCCACGGTTGGGTCTAACCACAAAAGGCGGTTGCGATTGGCTTGGGTAATCTTATTGTAGGTGAAGCTTTTTGTTGAGTAATACGTTTTATAAAATTCAGGATGGCCGTTAATCATGCGCGACGCCAATATGGCCAAGTCATAGGCAGTTGAAAAATTATCAGGACTAGGCAAACCATGTGAATTGGCATAGCGCGTTGCCTTCATGCCGAGTCGGGCTGCTTCACGATTCATTTGCACCACGAAAGCATCTTCGCTACCGGCGACTGCTTCCGCTAAAGCAACCGAAGCGTCGTTGCCAGATTGGACGATCAAACCATACAAGAGGTCGCCGATACTCACCGGCGTTGCTGGATCGATAAACATTTTGGAACTGCTCGCATCGACTTTCCAAGCACGGGTAGAAACAGTGATTTGTTGGTTTAAATCTAAACGTTTTTCTTTGAGCGCATTAAATACCAAATAGGCGGTCATGATCTTGGTCAAAGACGCTGGTTCGATTTGTAAGCTCGCGTTATCAGAATTGATCACCTGATTGCTGGTTGCATCTAACAATATCCACGATTTTGCTTCGATCAGTGGTTTTGGCAAAGTCTGTGCGCTGGCGACGGACATTTGGGTAAAGCTGACTGCAGCAACTGCGGTCAGTAAAACGGATGCCAGCATGGAGGAAAATGATTTTTTCATTGTGTGTAAAACGGTGATGTAATTGAGGGATAAGTGAAAAAGGATGATTAAAAATAAGAAAGTGTAATAAGAAACTGTGCCGTAAAAAATCGACCTAGGCATGCTCTGTTGAGCACCTGTCGCGACTCTATGATGCGCAATTTATTTCCACAAGTCGCTAATAATTTTTTTAATATGCGGTAGGCGACGATGAAAAAAATGGTCAGCACCTGGAATGACGACGACTGGAATATCTTGGGGTCTTAGCCATTCAAACACGGCTTGCAGAGGAATCGTATCGTCGAGTTCGCCATGAATCAGGATGGTGTCAGCGGGAATGTCAGGCATAGCCCATTTGCCCGCTGCAGCACCGACCAAGACTAGACGTTGAACGGGAATGCCAGCGGCGCTTAAGCGTTGATGTAAGCGCGATTGTACGAAGGTGCCAAAGGAAAAGCCACCGAGTACCAATGGCAGATCTGGATAGCGTTGGCGCATAAAATGCAGCAGGTTTTCCATATCATCTGTTTCACCTATTCCCGCGTCATGTATGCCCTCCGACTTGCCAACGCCGCGAAAATTCATACGCGCCGTGACATAGCCTAGCGAGACAAAGCTGCGCGCCAGCGTTTGGGCGACTTTATTCTCCATCGTGCCGCCAAACAAGGGATGAGGATGCGCCACCAGTGCCAGACCTGTGGGGCTGTTAAATAACTCGGAATCGGGGTAATTCACGGCGCATTCCAATTGACCTGCTGCACCCGGAATTAAAAATTGTTCGGTATGGATATTCATGCTGACCGCCGCGTACTAAACTTTTAAGCGTTCAACCACGCCACCACCGATGAGATCAACATCAATAATTTCATCAATGTCGCTTTGGTCTATATAGGTATACCAAGTACCTTGTGGGTAGACCACCAATACTGGGCCTTGCTCGCATCGATCGAGACAGCCGGCTTTATTAATACGGATTTTGCCTGCACCATTTTGATCAAGTTGCTTGACGCGGCGTTTGGCATGTTCTTGGGCGGCTTGGGCGCCACGTTCGGCACAGCAAGGACGACCATCATCGCGTTCGTTCATACAGAAGAACACGTGTTTTTTGAAATAGAGATTGTCAGACATGGGAAGTTTCGAAAAAGCGATAAGAGGCACATTGAGGCGGCACTGAAGGCGCTATGATACAACGATTGGCGGGTTTTCTCTGGGAGCGTAGAAAATTCTTATTGACGCTAAGTTGGATAGCGCGACTAATCCCAGAGTGCGTGCGTCCTCAACCCAATTCATGGATGAAAAGAGAAGGAAAATCTGGATGACTAAGCTTAATTATTTTGTAGGCGTGTGCGTCGTGTTGATCATTAGTGCTTGTGGCAAATCGAGCCCCAGTACATCAAGCACCGGCGCTAGTGCATCGGTCGACACTGCAGCTGAAACCCAAAGCACCAGCGCACGGACTCATCAAGCGGCGAGTGCAAAAGTGACTGTGCAATTCATTGAAGATCAACGGCAGCAATTAGAAAAAACTAAGCAAGTTGCTAAAGAACTAGAGGCGGCTACAGCTACCCAAAAACAAGCCTTGGATGCGGCAGGCGAGGGAAAATGAGTTGAGTTGCGTAGTTAAGCGATAGAGACAGGCTTTCGTGAGACAAAACCCCTCAACGCAGAGACGCAGAGGAGCGCAGAAAAAACCAATGATGCGACTATTTTCTCTGCGTCCCTGCAGCAAGAGGGGGTATTTTGGGCCTTTGCCGATGTTTAACTGAACAGCATGAGAGACCATTGAGCGTTTTCACGCAAGAATTCTAATCGTTTACATTGTTGACGTCCTCAACGCTGATATTTTTTAACGTGGGGTTGAGCAGATACCACAAAGCGATAAATGGCCAGACCACGGATAAAAATTGCGCGGCGCCATAAAAATTGAGCATCTTGCCTTGCACCATTGTTTGTAGCGTATGTAAAAAATAGGGATTGCTGGGTATCAGATTGACCATCAATAAGCTGAGACTTAACAATACAATTGCTAAGCGTCTTTGTGCATGATTGGGGGCGAACGAGAAGCCGTAAAGCATAATCGCGCTAATTAGCATGCCACCTTGAGCACCTGGAGTGAGCCACAAAAACGCATTGTCAGGTTCGAACATTAGGGCACTGGACAAAGCCCTGACGGCCAGCGTTGCTAGCAATAAGATGCAGGCCAGTACCAACTTGGGGGCGCGGCGATTCAACAAGGACAAGCAAATTAAGATAGCGCCACTGCAGCCACATGCAGTGATAAAGGTTTCTGATAAGAGATACATCTCTGGGCTGAGTTGTAGGTCGTTTCGTAAAACTGCACTGAGGTCAATGTCGAGATCTAAATACGCTTCACACCATAATGAAAAGATAGGCAAAACTTGACCGTGACCGAACAAAAAAGCATGTGGAAAAATTTGCGCTAGCGGCCACAAGCCACGCACGACGGTCTCGCGCGCGGAGTCGGTTTGTAGCCATTGGCTCCTGAGTTGCTGCAATCTGCCATTTTCTAAAATGAGTGAGAGCAGGAGGCCACCTAGCAGCGCGCCTAACACACTACCTGCGGCATTCGTGATGAGATCTAACAGCGAGGTGACGCGCGAAGGGAGGAAATACTGCACACTTTCCATCAGTAAGCTCATGGCGCAGCCACAGACAATCGCGATCAGAATAGACCAGGTGCGGGACACTTTGGGATAGAGCGAGAATACAATTAAGCTACCGAAAGGCATGTAGCCAAGAATATTCACCACCGCATCAAATTTTGACCAATACCTAGGCCATTCAGAAATTTGTGCCCGGAATGCCGCGAGGTTTTCAAACTGCCAGCCTGAAAATGGATACAAACTGGCGTACAGAATCAAGATCGTGTAAGCAACTAGGCACGCACGAGATAGGGGCGAGGCGGTAAGGTCTTTGGCAAGCACTAGGTGACTTATTTGTTTAAAGTGAGTTGAGTCTGTAACCAGCTAATTAGTTCCGAAATGGTTTGGTCGCTCGCCTCCGGCATTGCTTTGGCACCGCCAGCAGCGTCGGCGCTGGGGCTATTGCTTTGTGCGCTAAAAATTTTCTGTGCGATTAAACGTTTATTGGATACGAGGGTCGCACGCCAACGCAGTTGCGCTTGGCTATGGGTGGGATCGCTAAAGTGCTGGGCAAATTCTTCCAAATCGATTTTGAGTATCGGCATCCCCGCGATGCCATCGGCATTTGTTGTGACGGTGCCACCTTCTTGATTGATGCGGGCTATGATGCGTTGCTTGAGCAATTGGGCTGGCGACATACTCCAGCGACTGTTGGCATAGGGGCGCAATGCTTGTGGATTGTCGTACATTAAACGGTACAGCATGACGTTGCCATCGAGACTCGCAGTGACTTGAATGTCGGCCAGACTCAGTTTGAGGGTTGCCAGTTGCGAGCTAGTCGGCAGCTTGGTACTGCTTCCAAAGTCGTAGCTATGTTGCAGCTCAGTACTAGCGCAAGCACTGACTAAAACAAGTAGAGAGAGGTTGGCGAGCTGCTTTGCATAGCGCCGCAATGGTGCTCCGAAAAGTTTACTTGTCAACTTAGTTGCTAGCTCAGCTACTAACTTAGTGGTAAAGAAAGGCGTAGTCGAATTCTTCATGGGGTGTTCCTGAATTTGCATTTTTCGTAAGGCATTGGGGGCAGTATGAGTATGGTCTGAGCGGCTTGTTGACGTCGTTGTTGAAACCCTTGTGGAGACTGTTTCATGTGCTTATTTTTTTACGGCAGGAGGGGTGTAGCCGGCTTCACCGGGGCCAGGCGTCATCGCTTTTGTGCCGAAGAGTAAGCTTTGTGGACGCTCGCTAAACGTATCCGCGCCACGATGTATGCTGCGTAGAGTGCCGCGAGCGTCTTGCACCATGCCGTGGATCGCGGGCAGGGTCTCATATTGCAAGCTGGTGCTCAGGTTGTCGATATTTTGGCTAAGTCGATTGAGGCTGCTATCTTCCGCTTGTAGATTGTTGACCAGATTGTTTAAGTTGCCGCTAGTTGCCTTGGCACTATCTGAAAATTGTTTAAAAGCTAAAAAGCTTTCCTGAGCCTGCATAATCGTTTGCGGCAATTTAGATAAAACGGGATCTAATTTGGCAGGCAAAGCTTCCCAAGCCACTGCGGTGCGGCCAATTTGATTGACGGTATTGATCAATGATTTTTGGTTGTTCTGGTCTAACAAATTGTTGAGGCGCTTACTTAACTCTTCCGTTTGCCCTAAGATCGCCATGCCACGCTGCTCAAGTTCTTGTAATAAACCTGGGCGTAGCGGAATGACGGCACCGAGTCTGGCATCTTTAACCAGCGCGGCGGGTTTACTGCCATCATCATCGAGTTCTATATACGCAATGCCAGTCACGCCTTGATAGCCTAGGGTTGCGTAGGTCGATTGTGTAATCGGTGTATCTGATACGATATCTAAACTTAATAGCAATTGCCCCGGTACTTTGGCATCGAAGTCGATGTTCGTGACTTTCCCGACTTTGATCCCTTTGTAGCGGACTGCCGCTTGGATATTCAAACCCGACACCTTGAGCGGCGTAGCAATCGTATAGGGAGTACGTTGAATATCATCTTTGCCCAGCCATAGCGCAAGTAAGCTCGCTAAGATCGCTAAACCTATTGTAAACACCCCGGCAATTAGGGCATGAGATTTACTTTCCATCATTAACTCCGGCTGTTGAATCTGCTGCTAATACTTCCATCGCACGGATACCACGACCGCCACGGAAATAGGTTTGTATAAAAGGATGTGGCACTTGCACCACTTCTTGCGCACTGCCGATGGCAATCATCTTTTTGTCAGCAATCACACCGATGCGCGAAGAGAGCGCAAAGAGGGTATCGAGATCATGCGTGACCATAACGACAGTGAGATGGAGGGATTGGTGTAGTGATTGAATCAGATGAACGAAGCTGTCTGAGCTATCCGGATCTAAGCCGGCGGTCGGTTCGTCTAAGAAAAGTAATTCGGGATCGAGTGCAATCGCACGCGCTAAAGCGATGCGCTTGATCATGCCTCCGGATAAATCCGCCGGCATTTTTTTTGCGTGTTCAAAACCGATGCCAGACATGTGTAATTTGAGATGGGCGATATCCATAATGACCGCCTCTGGCAGTACGCCTAATTCACGCAAAGGTTGGGCGACATTTTCAATCACATTTAACGCAGAGTAGAGCGCGCCGTGCTGAAACAGCATGCCTGAGCGACGTCGTAAATGTTGTAGATGTTGCTGTTTTGGTGCATGAATATCTTCGCCAAACACTTTGATCACGCCATGTTTCGGCGTCTCTAGGCCTAGCATTTGACGCATTAATACCGTCTTGCCGGAGCCCGAGCCACCGACGATGGAAAATATCTCGCCTCTTTGTATCTGTAAATCTAAATCTCGATGAATGACCGTGCGACCAAATTGACTGCGTAAGTGCTGGATGTCGATGACGGTATCGTTGGCGGCGAGCGGATGTGGGTTCATGTTCATCAACGCGACTAATAGGCAATATGACTAAATAAAATCGCAAACAGGGCATCTGCAATAATGACGCTAGTAATGGAGACCACCACGGAGCTAGTGGTTCCTTGACCTAGGCTTTCTGTATTCGGTTTGATTCGTAGACCATAGTGGCACGAGATCAGCGCGATCAAAATACCAAATACGACACCTTTGCTCAAGCCTATCCAGTAGTTGGCCAAACTGACTGCATCGGGCAGTTTATGGAAAAAGAATCCTGGTGACATATCCAGAATGACTTGCGCCGAAATAGCGCCACCTATGAGCGCCATAATATCGGTCCAGATCACGATCAATGGCATGGTCATGGCGAGGGCGATTACTTTTGGCATAATCAGGCGAAAGCCGATAGGAATCCCCATGACGCGCATCGCATCGAGTTCTTCGGTAACTTTCATGACGCCAAGCTGCGCGGTGATGGCGGAACCCGAGCGCCCCGCGATCAATATGGCCGCCAACATGGGGCCAAGTTCGCGAATGATGCTAATGCCGAGCAAATTCACAATAAATAAGTCGCCGCCATAGCTGCGTAATTGTTGTCCTGATAAATACGATAAAACCACGCCGATCAAGAATCCGACCAAGGCGGTGATGCCCAGTGCTTGAAATCCTGTGCGATAAATATTGGCGGAAATTTCTTTCCAAGGCCCTTTGGTGGGATGGCGAATAAGACGCATGAGATCAATGACGAATTGTCCGATGAGCTCAGTGATCGCGATCGCGTGTAGCGCGAAGTTGAGCGCTAAGCCGCCTAAACGGCCAAAAGGAAGTCGTGATGTTTTTTGTGGTGCCGGGACAGGAATCGCTTGTAGCTCGGCCAGTCGCTTAAACAAAGTACGGTGATTTTCGGGTAGCTGAAGTCGGTCTGGAAAACACTTGCCCCAAGTGCGCCAGAGTAATTGCGCACCGATGTGATCTAATGCGTGCAAGCCATTTAAATCCCATTCCAGTGATGCATTTGCTTCTAAATTTGCCAGCTGCGCACTGAGATCCCGCATTAGCCTAGGCTCTGCCAGTAAGTCAGTGAGCCAAGCGCCATGGACTTGAACCGTGGGCTGGTCCGTAGTTGAAATAATGAGAGTGGGAATGGTGTCGCGGCGCATAGCGCAAGTGTAAGGCACAAATTACCACATGAGCAATTTTATCTGTGATTGATTGCAGCCAAAATAGACCGCGCTGGTGAATTGTCGGCTTATTTTTCTTGCGTCAATGGGGTTTTATTATCGATCACTTCACGGCAGTCGCCCTTCAGATGCGCGTCGTCGTAATTACTCCAGCCATAGCTATCCACATAGCGCGTGTGGTATTGCCATTGCGGACTAAATACGCTGCGGGTTAATTTTTCATCGGGATAGCGTATATCGACCATGTCTAATAAGGAGTGAAATACATTCTCCGTTGAGAGTTTCGCGTCTTGATGACGCTTTAATAATCGCAATTTTTCAGGATGCTGCGCCGCATACTGATCGGAGTACCAAACAAACGCCGGAATATGAAATTCAAATTGCGTGTTGTGTCCGTGGAAGGCTAAATTACAACTGCCATCATAGAGAGTTTGACCATGGTCCGAGATATACCACAGTGCGCTCAGATGCGGTAAGGCTTTTAACTGCTGGATCATCTGCGCCAAAATCCAGTCTGTGTAAAGTAAAGAATTGTCATAGCTATTGCTGATGGCTTCTTTGTTTTTGAGGTCGGTATAGGCAGGTTTCGCAACGCCAAACAAAGATGGCTGCCAGTGATCAAACTCTTTTGGATAGCGGTGACTGTAATTCCAATGGTTGCCAAGCGTGTGCAAGACGATCAACTTATTTGGCGCAGTGTCGTTCAATGCATGTTGCAGTGGCGCGAACAAAACCTCGTCGTAGCTTGAAGTGTTGGTAAATCCGCCTAAATTAAGAAACTGCGTCACATCCGCCTCTTTGGCAATCACAGAAGTGGGGGTGTCAAATTGCCCGAAACTCATTTGATTGGAAAGCCAAAAAGTTTTGAATCCCGCTTCTTTATAAGCACTTAAAAAGGATTTTTCGGCGAATCCCGCCTTTAAGCTCTGCGCTGCAGGTTTGCGCGTTGTAATGATTGGTACTGATAAGCGGGTCGCAGCAACCGCAGTAATCATGTCGCTCAACTTTACCAGATTCTTTTCCTGACTTAAATGCGGATTGGTCGGTCGTTGATAGCCATTGATACTCCACCGATCATAGCGTGCTGATTCACCGATCACGATCACGATGGTTTGTTGAAAATCATTCCCCGCCGCTTGTCGCGCATGAAAAAGGAATTCCCTGTTTTTATTCGAAAGCGTCGATAAATAACGGCGCTCCTGATAAAAATCGACACCACGCGAGATTATTCCTAACGGCCAGCTGCGAGCAAAACTCTCCTCGTCATACATGCTCTCTGCCCATTGAGGCAATGGCGGCTGTTGTTTCAGATAGCTCTCTAATTCAGACCAAGTGCGCAACTGCCATACTGTTTTCCTTGGCTTGGCTGGTATCGACGAGGCCTCACTAGATGTGTCACTGTTCGATCCTGATGCGCTGGCCACACCGACCTGTGCGCCATAAGTCCAGCAAACTAAGCAGACGGATAAGGCGGCAAGTGTGATCCAACGTGAGGAATGTTGCCAATTAAGCGCAGTCGTTTGCTTTGCTGCTTTTAATAGACTCCACCACCAAATTAAGATGACTAAAACCAGGCAGAATAGCAGCCAGACTTTATTGCCAAGGAACTCGACCGCTTCTTTTGGACTTGTCTCCGTAATAATGCCAAGATGATGGGTGGATATACCTTGCGAGTAATAAAATTGCAGATAAATTTCTATCGGCGCAGCCAAAAAAGCAGGTAATAAAAAATAGTGAAACCAACAGGGTTTTTGAAAGACCGCCCAAAGTACCAGCCACGACAAGGCTTGGTAGGCGAAAACTCTCACTGCATGTTCGACGGATTTCCCCAGCAATAAATTTAAAAAAGGCAGGCAACTGATTAAAAAGTAACTGCAAAGTAGGTAAGGTTTTGGATAGCAGAGGAATCGACGCATTAAATGTTTTTTAGTGAGCTTAGAACGAACAATTTGATCGGCATGTAACACCACGCGAGGCGGGCAAATAAGAGTGTTCAGTGTCTGTTGATATCAATAGAGTAAGTAAAGGAAATATCTGGGTGGAATTTCACTCATTTTAGCCGCGATGACTCCCAAAATGTGAAGTACAAAACAGCACAGTGCCGCGTCGACTTTCTGGGTGCTTCGTATGCCTATTTTTTTGGCAGATGTCCACCCTTAAGTTGTTGTTCTCATTGTTTTTTCATTGACTTTGCTTAATTTAAAGGTGT
>CAYXJI010000136.1:0-9520 GCA_964465175.1 uncultured Burkholderiaceae bacterium
CCTCTGAGCAGCGCGGGTTGCACCCGCCCTACGAGATCGCTTTTACTAGAGAACCAAACTGCTCTGTTTGCTACCCGACAATCAACGTGCTGCTGGTTCCGGTGCCATAGGCTTACGTGGGAACAATTCCTCACGGTTCGCTGTGTGTGCAACGAAGCTGGCCATGATCATGGCGGCTTGCATCATGTCGCCTTTTTGGATTTTGTCGAACACATCGATATTCGTGTGATGGGTGCGGGTGAAGTAATCCATAGGCTCTTGGATGAATTGGAAGCCAGGTACGCCTACCGCGTCAAAACTGACGTGATCGGTGCTGCCTGTTTTCTTCATCGTGGATGTTTTTGCGCCGAGGTCGTGGAATGGTGCTAACCAAGCGTCAAAGATAGCTTTTGCTGCTGCATTATTTTCTGCGTAGATACCACGGATTTTGCCGCCACCGTTATCCAGATTGAAGTAGGCAGAGATCTTGCCGTGCAAAGGTTTCAACGCTAATGGACCGCTTGGACGACGCATGAAGCTAGGCAGCTCTTTTTCTTTAGGATCAGTTGATTCTGGACGTGCTGCGACGTTTTTGCTGATGAAATCACGTGAACCTAACAGACCTTGCTCTTCACCGCCCCACAGCGCGATGCGGATGGTGCGGCGTGGTTTGAAGCCGATAGCTTTCAACATACGCACCGCTTCCATCGCGACGGCAACACCCGCTGCATTGTCCGTTGCGCCTGTACCTGCGTGCCATGAATCTAAGTGGCCGCCGAGCATGACGATTTCATCTTTTTTGTCTGAGCCTGGGATTTCAGCAAAGACATTGATGGAGTTGGCTGGATCTTCGTCGCCGAATTTCACTGCGACTTCGACTTCAACTTCCACTTCTTTTTTCTTTTCAACTAGACGGAACACACGGTTATAGTGTTCTGCGGTCATGACCAATGCGGCTGGGCCTGTTGGCTCGCCCGCTTTATAAGAACCGCCACCTTGTACAAAGATGGTGCCGTCTTCACCGCGTGATGCGTTGACGGTCGCGATGACGCCTTCTTCGATCAGGTAAGGATTGATCTTTTTAGCGAAAGCCATACGTTTTGCGATGTCGGCCATATCGAATGGTGGGCGGCCTGTGGCTGCGCCTAATTCCATGTTTTCTAATTCATGTAATTCCGCGTCGGTATAGCGTTTTGCATCAGGTGTTGTGTGTAACTTGGTCACAGCAGCCGGATCGCGCAATAAGATCACGCCTTTCAGCTTGCCTTTCCATTTTGCCAAATCTTCTTCGGTTTCTAATTTGGCGTAGACCACTTTGCCGCGTTTGACACCATCAGTGCCTGGCGTCCATGCTTTAGGAATTGCGACCAATTCTAAAGCGGACGGTGCCACCATGCGCATGGCGGATTTTTCTAATTCCCAGCTGCGACCAAACGGTGCGATGCTGACGGTTTGTGCGTTTTGCAAACCCCAGCTGCTTAATTGTGATTTGGTCCAGTCGCCGGCTTTTCTTAAACCGGGTGCGCCCGTTAAGCGCGGGCCGATTTCATCGGTCAGAACGCCTAGGGTTTCCATGATTTTGGAACGATTCGTTCCTTCGTCACGGATTTTATTGACTAAAGCCAAATCGACTTTTTCATCGGCTGCCATCGCCGGCAAGGTGCTGCTCACTAATAATGAGCACACCAGTACACTGATTAAACGCATCTTATTATTCCTTATTGTGGTTAGTATCTATCGCTAATTAGGATGACACAGTAAATTCCCTCATCCAGCGGTGTTCGATAAGTGCTAGGCAGAAATGGTTCCCGATAAAAATGTAATCCCATAAAAAAAGCCTCAGGCTTCATGGCGAGAAGCGTGAGGCTGAAGAGTCGTTAAAAAAGTTACAACTAAAGAAGTCGCAACGACAAGGCTGTGTGCTTAGTAGTTGAAATGCAATCCTAAGCGCACTGCACGTGGTGAGCCTGGCGTGATGTTGTTATTACTATTGGCCGAGGCATAGTATTTTTTATCCGCGAGGTTTTCGATGTTCAATTGCAACTGGATATTTTTATCCCAAGCATAGTAGAGCGCCGCATCCATGCGAGTGAAGCCGGGCAACTCTACCGTATTGTCGGTGGACGGATAGATCGCGCCGCGATACACCACGCCCGCCGCGACACCCCATTGGCTGTTCAGCTCATAACGATTCCATACAGACGCGCTATGCGTCGGCACCTGCGCCAAAGTCGCACCCGCTTTTACGGTGGCTGATAGTGCTCGGGTGATTTTTGCGTCTTGGTAGGCATAACCGCCCATGATGCTCCAAGCGGCGTTGATTTTGCCGCTGATGGCCAGCTCGACACCTTTGGTACGTTGACCATCGACCAAAATGGTTTTGGTGGAATCAGTAGGATCGGTGATGGCGACATTGCTACGATCTAATTGATAGACTGCCGCGCTCAAGCTCAAGTCGCGCAGCACATCCCATTTGGCACCGAGTTCAAAATTCTTGAATTTTTCTGGATCAAAGGCCTTGTTGCTGGCGGTCAGTGAAGACAATTGATCACCGGCACGGGGGGCAAAGGCTAAACTATAACTCGCATACAGAGACATTTCGGTGACTGGCTTGTAGACTAAACCCGCACGTGGCGAGACCGGGGTATCGGTATTTTCAATTTTTGCGCCAGTGCGATTATTTTTAAAATCAATACCGAAACTATCACGACGCAGACCAACTATGGCTTGCCATTGGGGTGACAATTCGATTTGGTCTTGCACATAAACGCCCACTGTTTTTGCAACGCCATGGTTGTTGGCGTCGCTTGCTGATGGGCGGAATGTCACGTTGTTCGTCCATGGATTATTGAGCGCGACATTGATACTAGTTGCATTGGCACTCACGCTTGGAAAGTAACCCGTGTTTCTTAAGTTATCGGTGGTTTGTTGGCCCAGCTCTAATCCCATCAAAATTTTGTGTTTGACACTACCGCTAACTAAGTCAAAAGTCAGGTCGGTTTGATTGAAAAAATTCTTGCGTTGGGTCGCATTGTTGTAGGCACTCAAGGCCACGCTGGTAGCCGTGTTATTGACAGCACCGGAAAAAATATTTTGGTAAAACTTATCGTAGTCTGCATAACGAGTGCGATTACGCAGTGTGTAGCCATTGCCCAAATCGTGATCAATCAAGGCCGTGAAGGCATCGACGCGCGACCAAGTGGGGCTTAATGCGGCGTTGCCAAAAAACACGCTGCGCTCCACATTCAATGGTTTGCCTTGGTAGGACGGAATGCCACGGTCCGCGGTGCGGTCGTCTTTAAAATGCTCATAGCCAAGCACGATGCTAGTATTTTGACCGGCGCGGATGGCAAACGTTGGATTGATACCGCTGCGTTTGAGATTGACGCCTTTACGATAGCTGTCAGAATTTTCCACCATGCCAGTGACGCGGAAGGCTAGGCTCTGATTTATCGCTTGACCGACATCGGCGGTGGCGCGGCGGTTATTCCAAGAGCCTAAGGTGATGGAGGCCTCGCGTACCGGTGCCCATTGCGCTTGTTTGGTTACGCGATTAATGATGCCGCCCGAGCCGCCCCGACCAAAGATCATGGCGTTCGAGCCTTTTAACGCTTCGACACTGTCGATGTTATAAAAATCACGGTAGTACTGCACGTCATCACGGATACCATCGACGAAAAAATCGCCAGTCGAGCTATTGCCACGGAAAACCGCCGTATCGCGATTCCCTTCACCTTGGGCAGTGACGACACCAGGCACATAGCGAATGGCGTCCGCCATGCTTTGCATCGCTTGGTCTTTGATTAACTCTTTCGTCACCACCGTGATCGCTTGAGGCGTATCACGTAATAGCGTGTCGGTCTTGGTCGCGATGCTGCTGATCTTGGTCGCGTATTTTTGTTCGGTCGCGCCAACGATTTGTACTTCGGGCAGTTTCGTTTCTTGGTTGGTATTGGTGCTATTGCTTTGTGCCATGACCGGCAAGCTAATAAATGCAAGTAGGGCTGGCAAAGTTGCTAATGCAAAATGGGATGCTGGCGTGGTGTTGCGTTGCATAAAGTTCTCGTCTAAGAATAATAAAGCGTTAATTGGCTACTGCCTAAGAACGCAATTATAAATGCGAATTATTCTCATACTCAATTGAATTCGTATTCCCGAATTGTTTTGAGTCAAATAACTTGATCAAAACGAGCAACAATATTGAATTTTTTAAAATTTTTTGATTATATTGGGACTTACGCGAAATTGCGCTAGCTAGGCGGGAAGCCGAAGACAGTACGGTTGTACGGCGAGGCGAACCAACGACGCTAGCGTCTGTTTTGCGTAAGTCCTTTATATTTTACGATGTACGGTCATCGATTGCGTACCTGACCACGCTTCTCCCGGTGCTAATTTGATGGCTTGTAAGATCGTTGCCGCTTCTACGCAAAGCATGCGCTGATTGCCATCGACTTCTACATCTGCCATCTGAGCGGCCTTTTCTGCCCCCGGATTCCACACGACGGCATCTCTAAAACCAGATTGGCGGATTTGTAAGTCTTGGTGCGCTTGAGCGATTACGATATCGCTACTTACATCGGCATAGATTCTGTCAGTTTCACCAACAATTTCCAATACGGCATCGGTTTGTTGGCAGTCTTTGGCTACACCCACGGTGTCGCGATAGTGACAGCCTTTTAAGCCGTAGACTGCGGTTTGGCGAATGTTTCGTACCCGAAAATAGGTATGCAAGGCGGTCGTAAAACTAAAAGCAGTATCACCATGATTGACCACGGAAAAATCCAATTGCAGCGTGTCTCCCTCGATTGTCACCATCAGCTCGGCACGAAAAACATGCGGCCAAATGAGTAGGCTGGTTTTACTTTCTTGTAATTCAAATACTGCCTGCGCCGCTCCTTGCGCCAAAATGCCGGAGCTGACTAAGCGCCATTCGGTATTGCGGGCGAAGCCGTGTTTAGGCAAAGTGCCGTGATTGGAAAACTGAGGAAATACAATAGGAACGCCACCACGTACCGCCTTACCCGGGCCGAACTCGGAGCTTTTGCTGAGAAACAGTTGTTCTTCACCGCCCGCCGGTATCCAAGAGCACAGATGCGCGCCGTGGGTGAGTATTTCGGCTAGGGCGCCATCTCTGGCTTGAAGTAAAACTTTATCCATGGAAGACCAACTTTCTGCTGAACTAGCGTTGCGTGAAGAGAAGAATACGCATTTTATCGTCTCCCCACCTCAAAATTGACCATTGAGGCGCTGATTTTTGCATTCTGTCGTTCTCCCTATGCGCGGCAAATTGGCTTCACGTAAACTGCAGCTATGGTAATTTCAATCAATTTAATTGGGGGCGGATATGTTTAAACAATTAGCAATCGCATCGGCAGTGTCAGTGGCTGTGGTACTGAGCATGAGTGGCTGCGAGATCAGTATTAACGACGACAGTGTTAAGGGCAGTGGCAAAATCATTAGCGAAACCCGCACCGCAGGCAGCTTTGACTCCATTACCAACAACTCTCCTTTTGATGTTGACCTAGTGGTGGATGGCAAAAACAGCATTGTGGTTGAGGGCGATGATAATTTCGTCAAGGAAGTCGACGTCGTAGTAGAAGGAACGACCTTGGTCATACGCAGCAAGAATCGTGGTCGCGCCCATTTTGGCTTCCATTTTTCCTCAAAAAATGCACCCACCACCGTCAAGGTGAGTGTCGCTAGTTTGATTAAAGCATCCAACACCGGTAGCGGCGATATGCATCTGCGTCAATTGAAGAATGAAAAATTGGAGATCAATAATGAAGGCCCCGGCGATCTCAATGCCTCAGGCACGACGAATGAACTGCGTTTTCACGCCAGCGGCAGCGGTGATGTGAATTTGCGTCAGCTCAGTGCGAAGACAGTGGAACTCAATATGTCTGGCCCTGGCGATGCTGAATTAGGTGAAGTCACATTGAGCCTCAATGCCGACTTGAGTGGAAGCGGTGATTTAAACGTCGCCAAAATGCAAAGCGAACAAACGACTTTGAACATTTCTGGTCCAGGCAGCGTCAATCTGCGCGGCAGCACCAAAAACATTGAGGCAGATTTATCGGGATCTGGTGATTTCTCGATAGATCAAATCCAAGCCGAAAAAACGACGATTAATATGTCCGGCCCCGGTGAAGCGACCTTGGCGGGCGAAACCAAACTCTTAAAATTACGTGTAAGTGGCTCTGGCAGCGTCGATGCCTCGCGTCTGAAAATCGGTGATGCCGATATTCGTAACTCCGGCCCGGGGAATTTGCAATTCAAATTATTGACCGGCAATATCACCATCGATACCTCAGGCTCAGGCGATATCGAGGCCGACTTAGCGATGGCAGGTACGGTCGATATCAGCTCGGATGGCCCAGGTAGTATTACCTTACGCGGTAGCGGCAAAAAATTGACCGCCAACCTCAATGGCTCTGGCGATTTACATGCCAAGGAATTGTTACTGGAATTGGCCTCAGTGAAAGTGAACGGCCCCGGCGAAGCGATGGTCAATGTCAAAGCGGCTGATGCAGCGTCGGCAACAAACAGCTCGATTCGTAACGGCTCACGCACGGTGACTATCGATAGAAACGGCGTTGTGAACTAGATTGCGGTTCGACACGGCCAAATTGATGCCAGGGCGGCCTATGTCTCCCTGGCTTAGTTTTTTTGTATCCGATAAGCATGTTGAATGACCAAGCGACTACTCGCGATCAGCGGATTTAAACCCAACAACAAGCCGATCAACACATGTTGTGGTAACAGCCAAATCTGACCACGCGGCGGCGCGACTTGGGTGCAAGCGCTGATCACTGGTGCAATCCAAGCAGCCTCCTCCGTCACATCTAACAGCACATCCCCATCCGAATTGGTATGAAAGTAAATATCGCCGCCAAGTGTCAATGACAGGCAAATGCCTTGTCCACTGGTGGGTTTATCGCCTATGAGTTTTTGCAATTCTTGACTATTCAGCTCCATCCAGCCTTCAATTTCGGCTGGCGTCTCTAAATTGATCCATGGATGTGCTTGCGCTAAATCTGCTGCTTCTGAGGTGTTCATGGACTATCGTGTTTGTTTCAATGGCGCAATGATACTGCCTTGTACTACGCCGTGACTAGCGCCGTATGGTAGGTCAAACTTTTATCCAACCTAAAGTTAGGCTTAAAAAAAGAATTTAAAATAAAATAGTGCGCAATTCATCGCCACGAGCGGGAACTAATGCTTAGCGTATTAATCCAACGCGCGCCCCTAGGGAACGCAGCGCCCCAGATTCAAGCTCGATTGGGCTTTATGATGCTTTTGAATCTGGACGGGTGCTACCACAATATGGCGAATTGTTGCTATGCACTGTAGAAATTTTGTCCGAAACCTACCGAATGCGTAGGTTTTCGCGCATTTGCTCTTTACTGTTTAGCCATAAATCGCTATGTTACGCAGGTTTACTAAAACAGATCCTTTTCGAGCAGTTTTGACTGTTGCCGAGAGGGAATAAGAAATTCAATTATCGTATTTGCCTTAAGGAAATATTATGTCTTTTGAACGTGTGGAGTTGCCGAGTCGAGCACTGACTTTGGCAGAAAATAAGGCTGCTATAGCCCATAAAAAAGAAAGTCGCAGTTTACACATGAATGGCCGCAAGTCTGTCAGCAAGGGGTCAATATGATTAATTGGCGCGTTAAATCATTAGACGCTATCTTGGCGACGGCAGAGAAAAAATCCCTGCATCGCACTTTGGGCGCATTTCAACTGACGATGCTCGGTATTGGTGCCATTATTGGTACTGGTATTTTCGTTTTGACTGCCGCCGCTGCGCAAAAAGCCGGCCCAGGCATGATGTACTCTTTTATTATCGCTGGCTTCGTCTGTGCAGTTGCCGCACTGTGCTACTCTGAATTAGTCGCCATGGCACCAGTCTCTGGCTCTGCTTACACTTATACCTATGCGGTCATGGGGGAACTCATGGCTTGGACTGTGGGCTGGGCCTTGGTGTTGGAATATGCTGTCGCCGCTGCCGCTGTGTGCGTGGGCTGGTCTGGCTACGTGATGGGACTGATACAAAAAGCCACCGGCTTTGTGCTTCCTGAAGTCCTAGCACATGGCCCAGCGTGGTCTATGTCTGGTTATATGCCAACGGTGGATTTTAGCCACGGCATCGTCAACGTGCCAGCGATCATCGTTGCATTGGTTATTACCTTGTTGTTAGTTAAGGGCACTAGCGAAAGCGCGAAAGTTAATTCTATTTTGGTCGCGGTCAAAGTGACTGCATTGACCGCTTTTATCGTGATTACTTTACCGATGGTCAGTGGTTCAAACTTCGAACCGATGTTGCCAAATGGTTGGTTTGGTACTCAAGGTAGTGGTGTTGGTGTGGTCGGTGCTGCAGCTTCTATCTTTTTTGCTTATGTGGGTTTTGATGCGGTCTCTACGGCGGCTGAAGAAACCAAAAATCCTCAACGTAACGTGCCTATCGGTTTGATCGGTTCATTGGGTATTTGTACCGTCTTCTACATGTTGGTTGCTGCTGGTGTAGTTGGTTCTGTTGGCGCGCAACCAATCACCTCTATTACCGGTGCCGTGTTGTCACCTGACTCTGCTGAATTTGTGATGCGTTGCAAAGAATTAGCGTCTGCAGGTAGCGCGCCTATTGTTTGTTCTCACGAAGCTTTGGCGGAAGTATTGAGCAAATTGCACTACGATCAAGTCTCCAAATTAGTCGGCCTCGCAGCAAGTATCGCTTTACCTAGCGTTATTTTGATGATGATCTTCGGTCAAACACGTATTTTCTTCGTGATGGCACGTGATGGTCTCTTGCCAGAAAAACTCGCGGATATTCATCCTAAATGGAAAACACCATGGTTGATGACGATCGTGACAGGTATTTTTGTCGCGATTGCAGCAGCTTTCTTCCCAGTCGGACAGCTCGCTGATATTTCGAATTCAGGTACGCTCTTCGCCTTCTTCATGGTCGCTATCGCCGTCTTGGTTCTGCGTAAAACAGATCCAAACCGCGCCCGTCCATTCAAGACACCATTAGTGTGGGTGGTCGCACCTGTCGCGGCTGGCGGTTGTTTGTTTTTGTTCTTCAGCTTGCCAACGGTCGCTCAATTGGTATTGCCAATTTGGGGCAGCGTCGGTCTGGTAATTTACTTCTTGTATAGCCGTAAGCACTCCCATGTGGGCAAAGCACTGGCTGCGCAAAAAGCGGGTAATAAATAAGCGGCAACTCACACTTAATTGAGAAAATTAAGTGTGAAAATTAAGTAAAAAAAGGCTAGCAAATTTTTGCTAGCCTTTTTTATTTTATTGCGCAATAAAGTGTACCAAGCTCATCTCTTAGAACTCGGAAATAGAGGCCTCTGCACAAGCTACTGCGCGACCGAAGTTTGAATTCGCGATGCGCGCTGTGCCACTAGCACAGGTCCGCTTCTCGATCCAAACTTCGGCCGCTCGCTACGGTTGTGCAGGGGTCTCAAATAAGCGCTGAATCATCCTAGAAACCTTAGTTGGACGATTTCGAGTGTGCGTTTTTCCGTGTTTCTGGCGA
>CAYXJI010000137.1:0-9480 GCA_964465175.1 uncultured Burkholderiaceae bacterium
TCCTAAAGAGTTTTGGCGCATACATCGATCGACCTTGGTCAGGGTGAATGCGATTGCCGAAGTAACGCGGGATTTTCGTGGTCGTCAGATGTTAGGTTTAAAAGGATGTTCCGAGAAACTCGAAGTGAGCCGCAATCATACCCATTTATTTCAACAAATGTGAATTATTTAAGCAGTTTTTTTTCGGGTGAGAAAAGCTGCTTTTTTCTTTTAATTGAATAAGTTTATATAGTTTAATAGTAGTAGTTGTTAACGTCGACAAATTTTGTGGATAAGCGATGTTTACTAATTAAGATCAAGGCGCTACAGAAAAGATAAGTAGGCAGAATAGTTTTGTATGAAGACGTAACAGTTTTTGTATAAGTTTTTAAGGTGGAATAAGCCAAGGACTTTTACACAAAATCTGCAAGGCTTATCCACAGCTTTATCCACAAAAATAATTTATCTTATTTACCCTTCATTGTTCTTCTTCGTACCACGCAGGTCGATTTTCAAAATAATTCTTCAAGATTCCCAAGGTATACGGCGCCGCGACGTTTTTTACAAAATCTAAAAAGTCGAACTCGGCCGTTTCATTCGCGCTATCAGAAATCGTTCTCAAAATCGCGAATGGCAAATCATGCTCATCACAAACTTGCGCAATTGCCGCACCTTCCATTTCCACTGCTAGCAAATCCGGTAAAGCTTGCTTTAATTTTTTGAGCACGGCGCTGTCATGTATAAATTGATCACCGCTTGCGATCAATCCTATGTGCATTTTGATGTTTTGTAATTGAAATTCTGCAATGTGGCTTGCATGTATCGTTTGCGGCAGTGTTTGTATGAATTGCAGCGTCGCTGTTTGCAGTGCTTGTTGTAAGTCTTGTTGCGTAGAAAAGCGTGATTTACCGGTCAAAGGAATTTCAAAACGCGGAAATAGCGGTGAAGCATCCATATCGTGCTGTAGTAGCGCGTCTGCAATCACCACGTCCCCGACCTTAAGGAGTGCATCAGCAGTGCCTGCAACGCCACTTAAAATCAGTTGATTGACTTGAAAATGATGGATCAAGAGATTCGTCGTACTAGCGGCAGCTACTTTTCCTATCCCTGCCAGTACCATTACCACGGGATGTCCCCACAGATTTCCTTGAATAAAGTCACGCTTAGCGATATGGATGATTTTTTTGTCTTGAATGTGAGCTTGCAATCCTTCTTGTTCTTCTCTCATTGCGAAGACTAAGCCTGTTATTTTGGTTTTGTTTGAAATAGACATTTTTTTGAATGGAGAAGAGATAAGAAAAGACGCTTTGTTTTGTATACATAAGGTATATATATACATAGTAGTAGTAGTTAACGATGACGAATTTTGTGGATAAGCCGGTTTACTGGAATGAAATCAAAGGTTTAGGCTAAGGATAAAGACTAGGACAATGCTTGTACAGAAAAAGAATAGATTCTGCATAAGATTTTGACTGTGGATAGCGTATGGGGTTTTGCACATACGCTCCTTGAGATATGCACGGGCTTATCCACAGAATTTTGTTGAGTTTACGCTACTTTTTGGAAGACAAATAGTGAGCCATAGAGCGCACAACGGTCTTGCTTTTGTAAGGCTAGGTTTTTTAGAGGATGGGTCTGCCACTTGCTTTCTGATGTCTGAAACACCTGCTGCGGTAGCGGTAATTGGGTGCCTAAGCTACGAATCAAGACTTTTGCGTTTGGTGCGGCACAACGATCGATCTCCTGCCATAAGCGCTTAATTTCATCGGGATGCAAATAGTCGAGATGGTCTTGTAAGACGAAGGCGTCGATCGATTGTGGGCTTTGTTGTTGCAGAAATTCGATCAAGCCTTGTTGCTTAGGATGCACGCGATGTGCGTATTGACGTAATTGTGGGAAGACGTCTTTTTGTAAATATAAAGGTAGGCTTTGTTGTTGCTGAATTTGGTAAGTTTGGCCTATCACTTGCTGCGCGAAATGATTGTTTTGAATACTAAAATCACACAATAAGCGACGCAATCTTTGTATCAAAATCTGAGAAAGTTCATCTTGATTGGCGTTTTTGAGTCTAGTGATTTGATTTTGATTGAAGCCTAGGCGATTTAATACGAAGCGGCGACGCATTAAGAATAGGAAGTAGCTATTTTGTAGTGCAGGCAAAATCGTTTGTTCAAAGATTTTGTTTTGTTGCGCTAAATCCTTGGCCTGCTGTAGCTGATCAAAACGGGCGCCCATTTGCTTGAGGATAAAACGTAATGCGCGCAAGCTGCTGTTGTAATAGCCGTGTTCTTGCAAATTGTCGCGAAAAGCATAGTAGCGCGGACGGCCGACGAGATTGCGATGTTGCCAGTAGTGACTGGCCTGATCGGATAAGTTGGCGCGTAGATGACGTTGATAACGTTTTAAATTATCGCTTTGATGTGGTAGCGCCAAAAATTTTAGGACGGCATCGTAATCCGGTAAATGGATGAGGGCTTTGGCTTTAATCTCTAATAAGGCGAGTTGCGCCGGATTTTCATCAACACAGTGAATCGCCGCTGGTTTGGTACTGAGATAAGCCAAAGCGTGACAAGCTCCAGCGGCGATGGTGACGATATTTGCCGCTGGTTGGAGATCGAGGGCCAATAAGTCAATATGACTATCTGCCCAAGTTTGTGACTGAAATAATTTTTTTTGTGGTTTGAGTCCCGCTAGGAATTGACTGGCGGAGAAAGAATCAAGAATCGAAGTTTTTAAAGTCGATGGACTCGTTTTGTGATGAAAATAGGCTTTCGTGTTCATGATCATTACCTGAATGTGGGCTAGAAATAGAACTACTCTAGGCTTCACAGGTGACAGGTTTATGACAAAAAAACCAATAAGTCCGCTATTTTAAAATTTTGTGTTTCTATGTTGATTTTTATAATTCACCGCAACTTACTCGCATTGGTGGTGGGGATAATTCTAATTTTTCGCCCGGTTTAGGATGTCTTATGCAATAGGTGCCGTAGGGTGTTTTGATTTTACTCACGGGTCTGCCATCGTAGGCAAATTTTTTCTCAATAATCACACCTTCTCTTTGAACTAGTGCGGCAGCTGTCATTGCATTAGAAAATTTCTTCATATTTTCACTGCTACTTTTGCCATCTGGCCGAAAGTTTTTTTCTTGTTTTAAAAAGTCTTCTTTTAAACTCTGGCTCAAGGCACGGATATCTTTTTGTAGGGGAGCGGGTGTTACTAGGGTTTCGGATGCTGCTGCATTTGCTTGAACTTGTGTTTGAAATTCGGCGGTGCTGTGTTCCGATTTATTAATTGCTTTCTTTTTAATATGCGTGATTGTCGATCTTGGTATGGCCTTTATTAAAGCTTGTACCTGAGCGATTTTCACGGTGGGTTTTTGCGGTGCTGCAGCGATGAGAAACAATACTTTGTTCTTATCAGGATGTTTGATTATTTTGGGGGAAGTGGATGCCTCTAGCCAAATCAAAGTTATCGCGACATGCAGCAATAAGATAAGTGAAAAAGTCAGGTGTCGATTAAAACGATGTAGTCGCATGTGGCCTTTTTGAAAAAACATGACATGGTGGATAGTTAAAGAGAATTATTTTACGTGAGTATAAGTGCAATTTTGGACTAAAGACTTTTTCTAAAATCACTTACTTTAATTACTTGTTCAAAATAAGCGGCTATTTTTTTTGGGTTTTTAAGAACAATAGTTGCTAATTCTAGGGTGTCGTAAGACTTTGTCTTTACTTGGTTTTTTTCATAAGAAACTGAGGAACTGCCAGCTTCAATCTTAGTCTGATGAGTCACTCAATTTCTGGGTTTTCTGTCCTTGTGAGTTTCACAAGCTTGAGCGATACTGCGGGCTTGCTTATCCTCGTACTTGGATCATTACATTTAAAAAGAAAGGCACTACGGAGATGGATTTTAGTAACCCGACCAGCATCACCTTTATTATTTATATTCTTGGAACGCTAGCGATTGGTTTTGTTGCTTGGCGTTATACGAATAATTTATCCGATTACATTTTAGGTGGACGTAGTCTGGGCGCCTTTGTGACGGCGATGAGTGCGGGTGCTTCTGACATGAGCGGTTGGTTGCTGATGGGCTTGCCGGGCGCTTTGTATTTTTCTGGCGTATCCGAAAGTTGGATCGCGATTGGTTTGACTTTAGGTGCTTGGTTTAACTGGCATTTGGTGGCGGGGCGTTTGCGTGTGTATACCGAATTGACGAATAATGCTCTCACCTTGCCAGATTATTTCACCCATCGTTTTGAAGATACCAGCAAGTTATTGCGCATCATCTCCGCGATTGTGATCTTGGTGTTTTTCACGATTTACTGTGCGTCTGGCATGGTGGCGGGGGCGCGCTTGTTTCAAGAAACTTTTGGCATGAGCTATAACGTCTCCTTGTGGGCGGGTGCGGCAGCGACGATTATTTATGTGTTTATCGGTGGCTTTTTAGCCGTGAGTTGGACCGATACGGTGCAAGCGACGTTGATGATTTTTGCTTTGTTATTGGCACCGGTGATGGTGATCATGCATGTCGGCGGATTTAATGAAGCGATCACGGTGATTCAAAATATCAATCCTAAGTACACCGATTTGTTTAGCGGCACGTCTTTCATCGGCATTATTTCTTTGCTGGCTTGGGGCTTAGGTTATATGGGGCAACCCCATATTTTGGCGCGCTTTATGGCGGCGGAAAATTTTGCAACCATCAAGAATGCGCGTCGCATCGGTATGGCTTGGATGATTTTGTGTTTATTGGGGGCGATTGCTGTGGGTTTCTTTGGGATCGCATATTTCGCGATGCATCCTGATCAAGCGGGCGCGGTGACGGCGAATAAAGAAACGGTGTTTATTGCTTTGTCGCAGATTTTGTTTAATCCTTGGATTGCCGGTATTTTGTTATCCGCAATTTTGGCGGCGGTGATGAGTACTTTGTCTTGTCAATTATTGGTGTGCTCTTCTGCCTTGACCGAAGATTTCTACAAACCTTTCTTCCGCCCTAATGCTTCACAAACGGAATTGGTTTGGTTTGGTCGCATGATGGTGTTAGTGGTCGCGGTGATTGCGATTTCGATTGCGGCTAATCCAACCAGCAGCGTATTGAGTTTGGTTAGTAACGCGTGGGCAGGTTTTGGTGCTGCGTTTGGTCCTGTGGTCTTGTTGTCTTTGATCTGGCCTAAGATGAATCGCAACGGTGCCTTGGCCGGCATGTTTGTTGGTGCCTTGACCGTGATCGTGTGGAGCCAATTTAAATGGCTAGGTTTGTATGAACTGGTACCAGGCTTCTTCTTTGCTTGCGCGGCGGTATGGATAGGCAGCCAATTTGGTGCGCCTGCTTCGGAAAAAATGAAGGCAGCGTTTTCTTCTATGCGTCAGCAAACCGCTTAATTTTTCATGTCAGTACCGATCAATAAAGCACAGCTTCTTTTTGCCATTCAAAAAGAATTCGAAGCTTTAAGCAAAGAAATAGCACTGATTTCTGCAGAGCAGGTCTTTGACAAGTCTTTAGATGGACATGTCAAAGACAGTAAAATGCATGTGCATAATCTGATTTCATACTTAGTTGGTTGGAATGAACTGGTGTTGAAATGGCAGACAAAAAGGCGTTTAGGTGAAACTGTCGATTTTCCTGAGACTGGGTTTAATTGGAACGAATTAGGATTGTTAGCGGAAAAATTTTATCAAGATTACGAGGCGGTTCCATTCGCTGATTTAGTCGAGCGACTTTGTTTTGCGAAGGACAAAATTGTTGAATTAATTCAGGACGAAGAAGACCTAAGGCTTTATGGGCAGCCATGGTATAAGAAATATACACTGGGTAAAATGATTCAATTGAATACTTCGTCGCCCTACAGCAATGCCTGTAGGCGACTCAGGCGATGGAGAAAATCCAAGTAAGGCTAAGAATTTTTAAATTCTTACTGAAGGCTTGACTCTCGACATTAGTGTCGGTGTTTATCAAAAAAGCAGGGCGGCAACTTAGATGTTTCCGTCCTGTTTTTTTTAGAAATTAAGCCCTAAATTAATTGCTTAAGACCTCTGCATGACGCATGTTTGCCAGCAAAGAAATAGTACGAATTTTCATTTACTTCCAAGGGGCACTATTTTTGAATGAAATTTCACTGATTTTCATTTTATTGAGCGATAAACGTCATCTTTTTTCTTCGATTTTCTCCCTTAGCTACGTCGCTGATTAAAATTTTGTTAGTAGCATTGAGTAAGTTCATGCAAATGTTTTTCTTGATCACTTGTGCATTGACCTTCGTCGTGCTGATGTAACTTGCTCTAGCCATGTCAAATAGTTGTTTGGCGGTACCGAAACATTGTTCGATGATATAGCGGCGGCGACTGATCAATTTGTTGGCTTCTATTTGACGCTTACTCAATGGTTTATTTCTTTGCCCCTTGTGCATAATGGCGCTTTTGATTTTGCCTTGACGTAAGTGACTGCGGTTCTTGGCGCTGGCATAGCCTTTGTCTACATAAACACGGGTGTGGTTAATGTGTGTTTTGTCTATCGCTGGAATAAAATGCGTCGTTTCGCTTTCGTTCGCAGGTGCGGTATGAACTCCACAAAGGTAGCCTTCTGTTTCCTCGACCGTAACGTAGGAGCGATAACCGTAATGCGATTTTTTACCTTTTTTGACTCCCGCAGCATCTCCGTCAACACTGGTTTCTTCCGTGCATGAGATGCCTGGGCTGCTGCCATCGTCGAAGGTAATCGCTTGTCCATCTTGATCTGTTTCGACGATGATCGTTTTGTTCGGGCGCGCCGCTGATTCAATCAACGTGGCGTCGATCACAGCACCCGTGGCCGCTTTGATCATCAGACTTTGTTGTTGGAGTTGGGCGTTAATGCTCGCTAGAAGTTGGTCGAATTTATTGGCGTGAATCAGGCGATTTCGGAAACGATAAAGAGTCGTTTCATCGTGTACCGCATCACTCATCGTCAAACCACAAAAATTGCATGAAGTCGATTCGGACATGCAATGCTTCTTCTAATTTTGGGTCTGATAAGCTATGCCACTGACCAAGTAAAATGGCTTTGAACATGACGAGCGAATCAAACGGCTCTTGCTCCCCCAGCATGACTACTCTCGCGTATATACAGCCCAGTTAGTTGAGGACGCAACGCTTCCCAATTGATGAAGAGATTAACTTTCGATAAGGTGCTGTCTTTGCGTATCCGCTGCGACATTTCTATTGACCCAAAACTCATTTGCATCGATTTCTCCTTAACTAAGGCATTTACTTATCTTGGACAGATGGGCTTGGAATTGGTTCGGTTGTGCAGAGGTCTTACTTCAGCATACAGCATGCTGTACGAAACACTGACTAAACCGCAAGCTGCGTGGTAGTGCAGGCACTATAAGCAGATTGCAACGACGCCATATGCTCATTTGAGCCATTCCCGGAGGGTTTCAATCAAAATGTACGATGGACAGCGTTGCATCACTTGCTGGGGCGGCCAGCCGCAGCAAGTGATGCGTCTTGCCATCCTGTGTTTTGATTGAAACGCTTGACTAAAATATATGTCAACAGGCCCTAGGCGTGTCAACCCATAGATTCTACTAGTTACCGCATTCCCAACTCTCGCATAGACTTTATCTGTCGGCATACATAACGTTGCGACAAAAGCAGTAAGGTCATGGCATTCGTCATGGTTAATTTTATATTTTTAAGGAAAACAATATGAACCGTATTTTGAACTTGCAAAGCATGATTTCTGTTACACCAAAACAGCCACAACCAAATAGCACAAGCAGCAATAGCGCATGCCAATGTTCAACCCAAAGCAACCTGTTGTGCTTCATGGATGACAGTTTAGTCGCGTTGTAATCCGGCTTTTCCTTGGCGGAGTATTCATCTTGATAAGCGCTGTTCAAATGCCATGAACGAAGAAATACGTAGCACTAAGCTTAAGTTGGCTTAGCCTCAATAAGTCATTTTATTTATTTATTTATTTATTTAATTAATTTAACCACATCTTAAAATTAACTATCTATGAAGCCATTCTCTTACAAACGCACCATTTTTTCTGCATCGAATGCTGTCGCGCTCATATTGAGTGCTGGTGTGCACGCTCAAGAGGGTATGACGAAGCAAACAGGTATAACCAAGACTGATCAATCAAAAGTAGCACCGCAGAAAGTGGAAATTAAAGCCAAATCCGAAACCGAAAATGCGCGCAGCGATGCAGCCGCCAAAACGGTCATTAGCAATGTCGAGTTGAATCGGTTTGGCGATAACAATATCACTGAAGCAATGAAGCGCGTGCCCGGCATCATCGTGGTTGATGGAGCGATTCAATTTCCTGGCATGGGAGCCAAATACACACAGGTACTAGTAGACGGTGAAGCACCGCGTGGTATTGACATAAAAGATATTCCCATGAGTGCCATTGATCATATAGAAATCTCTCGACTTGGCAGTGCAGAATTCAGCGCACAGGGTGGTTCTGGTACGATCAATATCATATTGAAGAAGGTGCCAAGAAAGGGACAGCAACAAATTAAACTTGGTGTCGAATCTGAATACAAACCTGAGACTAATGCTGAATGGATGATCTCTGATAAGCAAGGTAATTTGGGATACTCTTTCATCGTTGCCGCAGTGAATAGCCACAATATTTTCGCAGCACCATATCGCATCGACACCACAATAATTGACAAAAATAATCAGACCACGCAAAGGTATAGCTTATCAGAAACAAGTACGCGCTTAAATCAAAGCCTACGCCTCATGTCAACATTGCAGTATAAAACGAATCAAGGCCTTAGTCTTCGTTCCAATACTTCTTTTACCGCAACGAATACGGATGCTGTCATTAATTCCGTCTACGATTTTGTTACTGGGGATGAATTGCCGGTGGCACATACGCTGAGCTTACTTCATAGCCAGGTACGTTCAGGAAATAGCACGCTCAAACTCCTTGATACCATCGCGCAGGACATCAAACTTGACGCGAGTGTGACGATTAGTGGCGTGGAAATGAATGATAGCTCACATCGCTTTTACAGCAAGATCAATGCAAGCCCGATTTTTGATCGACTCACGACTAGTCATCAGTTTCAAAATGGGGTCGGTAGTTCGATTAAATTGAGCGTCCCGACTAATGAAGAACATGACCTGGTGATGGGCGGAAACGGCTACACAAAACACGCGAATAATGCGCGCTTCCAAACAGATCATTTTCCTACTGGCGGTGTCGCAGTCACCGATATGAGCAATCAAACCATTATTAGTAACTGGGCACTGTTTGCGCAAGATGAATGGCGCTTCCAGAAATTCTCTTCTGCGTATTTTGGCTTGCGCTGGGAAACCGTCCGCATTCAAAGCGAAGGCGCGCAACAATTCCCGGTACGAAATGTATCAAATGTGTGGAGTCCCATCGTTCAGACCTTGTGGCAACTCAATCCAGACAATACCGATAGACTACGTTTTGGTATCTCCCGCACTTTTCAGGCACCACAATATTTCTATCTGGTTGCGCCAAAATTTAACGACG
>CAYXJI010000138.1:0-6978 GCA_964465175.1 uncultured Burkholderiaceae bacterium
TTTGTCGCACGTGAAGTGGCGAGCGTAAAATCGTTTGATGATCGTGTCGTGAAACGCGAAGAGATCAATGCTGAACGTTCAGTCGCTGCGTCCAAATCGGTCAAAGGCAGCGAAGGTGAATCCGTCAAAGCGCGTTCAGTCGCGACGAATGGCTCAAAAACAGTCAACGCAAAAATTGCAGTGAATCAATCCGTCAGCGTTGAGACCGGGGGCAGTACTACGCGTCGTAGCGATGATGTCGCGTACAAATTGCTGCCTATGGGAAATCAAAAAACGTCGACCACCAGCGTCTTTTCACAAGCAGGTTTTTCAGTGGCTGATCCCGAGTTTGTGTTGGCCGATAGCGATTTAAAATCAGTCAATGATGACTACTCGAAAGGCAATGATTTAGCGCCAGCAACAATCCGTGCGGTCGTACAATCATTACGCAAATCTCAAGTCCCTTATTTGGTTTTAGCGACTTTCGATGTGAATGCGCCTAGCGAAGATCCAGCAACCGGTTTGCAACGCGTTTCAGTATCTGTGACAGGTCGCGTTTTGGATTTGACTAACGCGATTCCACGTGAAGTCGCCGCGGTGCCGCCGATTCAATATTATGGTGTCGGTGCTGACAGTGCGACAGCGCGAACCAAGGCACTCAAAGACGCCTCGATTGCAGCGGCTAAAGAAGTTATAAGTCGTTTGAATGCCGCTGGCGTTCACTAAGTTGCCACTAATTAGCCACTAAGTTGCCACACGTTTTACTACCATTTTTGTCGTAATCTTTTTTAAGAAAGTAATAAGCACCATGAAAAAAATTAGCTCACATTTAGTCATTTCCGCTGTTCTACTCGCTAGTGCTAGCATGGCTCAAGCGCAATTCGGCAAATTTAGCAATCCATTGGCTAGTAATAGTTCAGGTGCTAGTGCAGAGCAAATCGTTAGCAAATACGTCGGCGGCGCAAAAAGCGTGATGCAAGCAGATTCAAAAATGCTCGATGCATTTGGTCTGAAAGAAGAAGCGGCAAAAGCAGCATTGCAAGCGACCAATCTGACTCAAGGCGCTACCAAGGATAATTTGGAATCAGCAGAAAAAGTCCAAACTGAAAGTAGCAAGGCTTTGGAAGAAAAATTGAATGGCAAAAAAGTGAGCATGGATGCTGAAAGTAAAAAATTGTTTACCGCTGGAATGCAAGATTTAGGCAGCGGCTTGATTCAATATATAGGCTTGAGTAAAGATGCTGCAGGTTTTAAACCTAGCATGGGTTCTTTGGGCTCTGCAAACTCAGCGGTCTATGTAGCGAAAAGCCTGCCGGGTTCGATTAAGAATTTAGCGAGCACTTTGAAAATGGCGATTGAATTTTCAAAAGCAAATGATATCCCTGTACCAAAAGAAGCGAATGATGCTACCGCGATGCTGTAAGTAAAAAACGTAACATCGCACTCGAATCCGCTCATCGTGAATCATGAGCGGATTTTTTTTGAGAGATTGTACTAACATAGAATATAAGAAGGAAAACAAGATGAAGAAAAACAATTTAACCGCTGCTACGCTGACGCTGCTGGTCATACTAGGTCTATCTGGCTTGAGTGCTTGTAATAAGCCAAGTGAAACGAGTGCTTCTGCATCGGCATCAGCCACCGTAGCGCAGCCGCCAGTTGTGAGTGGTGTGAATGGTGTCAATAAGAACCTAGACGTAGGGAAAATCGAGGAAGTCACGACCACTGCCAAAGGTAGCGGCGTCACACCGAGTGCAGCGGTCAACGATGCGCTTAAAACCGCCATCATGCAAGTGAATGGCACCACCGTTAATTCGCAATCAGCCAATCTCAATTACACAGGCAAAGCCAGCGCTCGCATCGATGTTCAATCCTCTCGCGGTGACGCTTGGGCGGACGCACAAGTGGCTTTGCAAAGCCAAGAATTTGCTGAGTTAATCGTCACTGAATCAAAAGGTGTGGTCTCCTCATTCAAAGTCCTCAAGAGCACGCCGCCAGCCAATAAGGCTGATCTATTTTCCGTAGAAATTGAAGCGAAAATTGCTAAATTCAAAGCCCCAAGCACCGACGGCAAATTAAAAATTGTAGTCGCGCCTTTGTCTAGCAATAAGTCTAATTTCAATATCGGCGGACGTACATATCCCGCCGCCGAAGTGCTCACCATAGTGCATCAACAAATCGTTGACGCATTAACGCAAACCGGGCGTTTTGTTGTATTGGATCGTCAATTTGAGGGCGAAATACAAAATGAATTGGACATGATTAATTCCGGCCAAACTGCTAATACGGATTTTGCCAAATTGGGCCAAGCCTTTAGTGCTGATTTAATTTGGGTGGGCGTGGTGAATGAATTTGCTTACGACAAGCATGTACGGCAGCTGCAAATGTCGGACCGTGAATTGGTGAGTTTTTCGGGCGGATGGTCGGTTTCACAGCGCATGATTAATCTCAGCACGCGCCAAATTTTGCAATCGACGACGCTGAAAGGAAGCGCACCTGCCGTTGCACCAACGACCCTAGGTACCAATGTGGACAGCGCGGCTACGATACGAAATATGAGTAGCGAGATCGTGAAGAAAACCACCGAAGCGATCATGCTCAAAACCTTCCCGATCACCATCGCAGAGCGCGATGGCGATAATGTGGTACTCAATCAAGGCGGAAACGCACTCGTTGAAAAAAGTCGCTATAGGGTCTATTTACTCGGCAAAGAAATCAAAGACCCGCAGACGGGACTCTCCTTGGGTAACATGGAAAGTGCATGCTGTGAAGTGGTGATTAATCGCGTCACACCTAATTTGTCCTACGGCGTGCTAGAAAATATCAAAGTCAAGCTCGACGCCGTTCAGCCAGGGGCTTTGCAGGTGCGTGAATTGATGCCTAATAAACCGACTCAAGACCCTGTTGAAGAAGTGAAGGCGAGTACTGCATCGAGTAAGCCTGTACGCAAAGCTGCAGCTGCAGCGAGTTCAGCGGCTAGCGCAGAAGCAAAAAAGAAGGATGATTGGTAATCTGTTGAACTGAAGAAGGGAGGCATAGCGCCGCTAAAGCTATGCTCATCTCTTTTTGATTACTAACGTTGCAAGCGTGGGTCGCTATCGAGTAAGCAGTAAAATTGCATTTCTTTAGCGCCAGATTCGCCAATTTTCGTATCCATATTGCTAGTGTCTATCGGTAACATGACGCGCGTTCTGTCGCTGCAAAATTGCGCTGCTTGCTGGAAGAATTTTGCTTTCATCGCGCTATCGTAATTGGATAAATAGACACTGCCATTGATCATGTATTTATCTGGGCCGATAGTCGCGATACTATTGGTAGAGTTCATGGTGCCGCAGGCAGTTAAAGTACTCGCGACCAAAGCACATAAAATTATTTTCTGATACATATTCACTCCTGTTAAAAAAACGCTGTCCTTGCATGGCTTTCACAAAGCCGAACTCCGATGTCAAACGCAATACGCTAATTTAATATTTAATCATATTGGCGCTATTCTAATTCATCCAGCACGGATGGCACTAAATGTTGAACTTCACCCCAATTCGTTAAAGTGAGTTGTCGATCTCGACAGACAAAGCGATTAATACTGGCGTTATAAATAGTAATCGTGCGTTCCGCATTTAGCGGCAAATTCATCGCTGCACGATATGCGCATTCGAGTACGCCGCCGTGCGCGACGATGGCGATTTTCTGACCTGCGAATTGTTCTGCGTAATGCAAAATGCAGTGCATCGTGCGCTGTTGAAATTCGCGTATACTTTCGCCGATATTGGTGGCGTCGTCTATTTTGGGCGGGAAATGAAAATCAGGATCGCGTCGACGCCAATGCGCATATTCTTCAGGATAAATTTCAGGTAACTCGCTATACAGCTTGCCTTCAAAATCGCCGAAACAGCGTTCACGTAAGCCAACATCAATGCGGGTTGGTAAGCCTTGCAAGCGTGCGATTTCACCAGCAGTTTGCATAGCGCGTTGTAAGTCGCTAGAGATAATGGCGGCGAGTTTTTCTTGCTGTAATTCCGCCGCCAGTGCTTTGGCTTGGCGACGGCCTTCGGCATTCAGTGGAATGTCCAAATGCCCTTGTAATTTGCGCACGGCGTTCCACGCAGTTTCGCCGTGGCGTATCAATAAAATCTCAGTCACAACTTATGTTTCTACTTAGGTTTAGGCTTTTGTTTTGTTTTGTAGCCAGAAGGTCACAGGGCCATCATTGGTCAGCGAGACTTGCATGTCGGCGCCGAATTGTCCCGTGCTAACGGTTGCATGTTTCAGACGGGCTTGCGCGACAAAATGATCGAATAATTGCTTACCCAATTCGGGTGGCGCAGCAGGTGTAAAGGACGGTCTAGTACCGGATTGCGTATCGGCCGCCAAGGTGAACTGCGGTACTAATAGCAGGCCGCCTCGTACATCCGTGACGCTGCGATTCATCTTGCCAGCCTCATCGGCAAAGACCCGATAGCTGAGCAATTTTGTTAGCAATTGCTCCGCGTCTTTTTCAGTGTCTGCGCGCTCTGCGCATACTAAGACCATCAATCCTGCATCGATGGCACCGACCACTGCACCATCGACAAGGACCTCCGCGTGCGTGACTCTTTGCAGTAAAGCGATCATGCGGTCAAGCTGACTTTGGCAAATTTGCGTTTGCCGACTTGTAATACCACCGTGCCAGCTTGTACCTGCAATTGTTTATCGCTGATCACCGCGCCATCAATGCGGACGCCGCCTTGATCGACCATGCGCATCGCTTCCGAGGTGGATGCGCACAAGTTGGCTTGTTTCAATAATTGTGCAATGCCAACAGGTGCGCCGCTTATGCTGATTTCAGCGATGTCGTCAGGAATGCCGCCTTTAGAACGATTCACAAAATCCGCCAACGCGTCTTCTGCCGCTTGCTTGCTATGGAAGCGTGTCACGATTTCTTGTGCAATTGCGACTTTGATGTCGCGGGGATTTTGGCCTTCGGCGACCGATTTTTTGTATTGCGCGATTTGTTCTAAAGAGCAGAATGACAATAGATCGTAGTAACGCCACATCATCTCATCAGAGATACTCATGACTTTAGCGAACATGGTGTTGGCTGGCTCGGTAATCGCGATGTAATTGTTTTTGGACTTGGACATCTTCTCGACACCATCCAAACCCTCTAACAAAGGCATGGTCAAAATACATTGTGGCTCTTGACCATAATCTTTTTGCAGCTCGCGACCGACTAATAAATTAAATTTTTGATCGGTGCCGCCTAATTCAAGATCGGCGCGCAATGCCACTGAGTCATAACCCTGCATCAGTGGGTACAAAAATTCATGCACAGAAATCGGCGTACCTGCCTTAAACCGCTTGGTGAAATCATCGCGCTCCATCATGCGCGCGACGGTGTATTTGGACGATAATTGAATCAAACCGCGTGAACCCAGTGGATCGCACCATTCCGAGTTATAGCGAATTTCCGTCTTGCTGGCATCTAACACTAGGGACGCTTGTTTGAAATAAGTCTGCGCATTGGCCTCGATCTGTTCGCGCGTCAGTGGTGGACGTGTCGCGTTGCGGCCTGAGGGGTCGCCTATCATGGACGTAAAGTCACCGATGAGGAAAATCACGGTATGACCCAAATCCTGCAATTGACGCATTTTGTTCAGCACCACGGTGTGGCCGAGATGCAAATCCGGCGCGGTCGGATCTAGCCCTAATTTGATACGTAATGGCTGCCCTGTTTTTTCGCTACGAGCGAGTTTTTGGGCGAATTCGGATTCAATTAACAGCTCATCGACACCCCGTTTAGTGACGGCTAATGCTTGTTGCACTGCATCAGTTAGGGGCAAGAGAGCGGAGGCGCCTGGCGCTTTGTCATTGTGTTGTGGCGAAGTCATGTTGGTTTTTGCTAAATAAGTTTGCTAAATAAGTGAATGAAATTCGAAGTAAATCAAACGAGATCAAAAAGTTTTGTAACAGGGCTGGCGAAAAAAATGCAGGCCTCGCATAATCAGCAGCTTGCATTATTCGCCATTTGCTTTACAATCAGGCGACTAATTTTCGCCCCACTCTACGACAATAAAAATAAAAGAGATGGGTTTTCAAACACTCTGTTTGGTGCTAGATAGTAAAAGTCTGGCAGCGAAACATCAATTTTAACTTATTGCATGCGATTATCCGATAATTTCCGCCATCTAGCTGCAACTACGAAAGTTAAAGCAATCTCACTCGTTCAAGACAGTATCGCCAATGTGCGCAGTATGCGTGCATCGCGTGTGATTTCTTTTTCCGCTTTATTTTTCGCAGTATGCGCAGTCGGTGCGGTGGGCGTAGCCCCTTTAGCCCCCGACGCTTCCAATTTGCCTGTCAAAACAATCACGCAAGACTTGGTATTGCCATCTTTGGATGAGCAAATTGCACAGATCGTCTTGCAACAACAACATTTCGTCAAAGAAGAAAAAATCCAACGTGGCGACACTTTGGCTTCTTTGTTGCAGCGTCTCGGCGTTGAGGATGTGAATGCGAGCAATTTTTTAAAGTCCGACCCTGTCGCACGTAATGTTTTACAAGCGCGTGCTGGTAAGTCAATACGGGTTAAAACCACAGACGAGGGAACTCTGGAGTGGTTGCGCGTGGGTCTGGATGGTGGCGACAAAGGTGGTAAGACTTTGTTGGTGTCGCGTGACGAGCGCAATACGTTCAAGGCCGCTGAAATCACCGAGCAATTAGAACGTCGTGTCGAAATGCGTTCTGGCGACATTCAATCTTCTTTGTTCGTAGCGACCGATAAAGCTTTGATTCCCTCATCGGTGGCGGATCAAATTATTAAAATGTTTGAAACCAATGTCGATTTTCGTAAATTGCAACGCGGTGATTACTTCAACGTCGTGTATGAAACATTTTGGCAAAACGGTGAAATGGTGAAAACTGGCCGCCTCTTGTCCGGCGAATTCAAAAATGCCGATAAATTGTTTCAAGCTGTTTGGTTTGATGAATGTGCTGGAGAGGGAGGTAATTAAAGATTTTATG
>CAYXJI010000138.1:6988-9479 GCA_964465175.1 uncultured Burkholderiaceae bacterium
CCCGCGTTTCTTCTGGTTTCTCGATGCGCGTACATCCCATTTCTGGTAAGTGGAAACGTCACACAGGGATAGACTTTGCAGCAGCCAGCGGCACACCGATTCGCGCATCAGCAGATGGCACGATAGACCATGCAGGTCCCCAAGGTGGCTATGGCAATATGGTGATCGTCAAGCATTGGAATGGTTACAGCACGGCATACGCGCACATGAGCCGCTTCGCACCCGGCGCGCGTAAAGGTACTCGCGTGACACAAGGGCAAGTGATTGGTTATGTTGGTTCTACTGGCTGGTCAACTGGTCCGCATTTGCATTATGAATTCCGCGTGAACAATGAACCACGTGATCCGAATACGATTAGTGTACAAAGCGCGGCTGCTTTGGCCTCGCATGAATTGCCGCGATTCAAAGTCGTGGCTGCAGACATGGCGCATCGTTTTGATCTATTACGGCCTGAGCGTAATTCATCGACCAATGCTGCACGTATCGCGGCACGCTAGTCACACCGATGACAGCGCCTAAAATCAGCCGAACTTAGTTCGGCTTTTTTTATCTCGTTTGCTTCGTTGAATTACTTTGTTAAATCAAACTTTTTGATCGTATGGAAAAACAAACTACTAGCTTTATTGGCTTGATGTCGGGCACTAGCTTGGATGGTGTTGATGGCGTCTTAGTGTCGTTTTCTGCGCAAGATGGTAAGGTGCAGCAGTTACATGCCAGCGCACATCAAAGTTTTTCTCCAGCGTTAAAACATGCCGCACTCGCCTTGCAACAGGCGGGGGAGAATGAAATCGAGAACGAGGCTTTATTAGCTAATGCCTTGGCCAGAGTTTACGCGGATTGCGTGGCGCAGCTCTTAGCGCAAACAGGTTTCGATGCAACAGCAATACAGGCGATCGGGGTCCATGGGCAAACCATACGGCATAGACCAGAGCTAGGATTTACTCGTCAAACCAATAATCCCGCTTTGTTAGCCGAACTCACAGGCATTGATGTGATTGCTGATTTTCGCAGTCGCGATATTGCTGCTGGCGGACACGGTGCGCCGCTAGTGCCGGCTTTTCATCGTGCGATGTTTGGCCGTGCTGGACAGGGGCGGGTCGTGGTAAATATTGGTGGTATTAGTAATGTCAGTATTTTGCATGCAGATGGTCGTACCACCGGTTTTGACACGGGTCCAGGTAATGTCTTGATGGATGCATGGATATATTCCCATCAAAAACTGCCGTATGACGATCAAGGACAGTGGGCAGCTCAAGGTCAGGTACATGCTGGGCTATTGGAATTATTGTGCGGTGAGGCTTATTTGCAAAAGTCACCACCTAAAAGTACAGGACGAGATTTGTTTCATTGGGATTGGCTTACAGCACAATTGCTTGGCTATCCAGATATCGCTGCAGCCGATGTGCAAGCGACATTGTGTGCCTATACTGCGAGGACGATTGCTGAGGCTATCTCGCGTTTTGCACAGGATTGCGAAGCAGTTTATGTTTGTGGTGGTGGTGCCTACAATGCTTGTCTGATGCAGATGTTGCAGGCGGCGATGCCTGATAGGCCTTTGGCTAGCACTGATCGTTTGGGTATCGCGGCCAATCATGTCGAAGCCCTAGCCTTTGCTTGGCTGGCGCAGCGTTTTCATTTGCGTTTGGCGGGTAATCTGAGTGATGTCACCGGTGCGCGCGGTGAGCGTATCTTGGGTGCGCTTTATCCTGCCTAGTTAGGCGAATCAAGTCATTGAGTAAGAACAAGAATGAGAGTGAGCTTATGAGTAAATTTGTGTATATTGGCGATCCCATGTGTTCATGGTGTTATGGTTTTGGTCCTGAAATACAAAGATTTTTGCTGACACAGCCTGGGGCAGAGTTAGACATCGTTGTTGGTGGTTTGCGTGCCTATAATCGCCAAGTGATGGATGAGGGGCAGCGCGATATGATTTTGGCGCACTGGAAAAAAGTCGCGCAAATCAGTGGCTTGCCATTCGATATGGCTGGCTTGGATCGTCAAGGTTTTGTGTATGACACCGAGCCAGTCTGCCGGGCGGTCGTCACAGCAAAAATTTTGGCAGAAGATATGCCGTCGATGGCGATATTGGAAGTATTTTTGGCTTTGCAACGCGCCTTTTATGCTGAGGCGTGCGACGTCACGGATGAAGCTGTTTTGGCGCAAGTCGCAAGTGAGGCGCTAAATGCCTTTGACGGTACGGATAGCTTTGATGTTGCTAGTTTCTACGAAACGCTGACCTCACCTCCAAGCCGTGATGAGACGCGCCAACACTTTGAGCAAGTGCAACGCTGGGGCGTGCGCGGCTACCCAGTACTCTTGGCAGTAAAAGAAGATGGTCTGCATATGCTGAGTTCAGGTTATGCCAATGCAGAGACTTTGCAAGCTGCTTATCAGCAATTAGCAGATTAAAATACGCTAAATTACTGCCCAAACCTTTTTAGGACTTACGCAAAATTGTCCCAGCTAGGCGTGCCGACGAAGACAGTGCTTG
>CAYXJI010000139.1:0-9391 GCA_964465175.1 uncultured Burkholderiaceae bacterium
CTAAACTTTTTCATAAACATATCCGATACGAGATGCTGTCATACAGCAAACAGGCAAGCAAGCATGCAATCTGCTTATAATAATTGCCAAATTGAATCAAATTCTGCCCATAAATCCTTGAACTAGCAAGAGAAACCGCATTCTGGCGCCTCTCGTTTGTTGTGAATTGTCTTATGTCTATACTTAATATTCTCCGTTATCCCGATCCGCGCTTACACAAAATTGCTAAGCCCATCACCGTTTTTGACGCCCGTCTGAAACAATTAGCTGCCGATATGGCCGAAACCATGTACGACGCCCCAGGCGTCGGACTCGCTGCGTCACAAGTCGATGTGCATGAACAATTAGTCGTCATCGACACCTCAGAGGACAATTCTGCGTTACAGGTTTTCATCAATCCTGAGATCACCTGGGAGAGCGCCGAGCGCAAAGTCTATGATGAAGGTTGCCTCTCAGTACCTGGCATCTATGATGGTGTCGAGCGCCCAGCAGAAGTGAAAGTGCGCGCATACGATCTCGATGGCAAGCTCTTTGAATTACATGCGGATGGTTTATTGGCGGTCTGCATACAACATGAAATGGATCATCTCAAAGGCAAAGTTTTCGTCGAATATTTATCCCCGCTTAAACGCAATCGCATCAAAACCAAGATGCTCAAAGAAGAACGCGATCTCAAGCAAAAGCAGAGTAAGCGCTAATGAAAATTATTTTTGCAGGAACTCCCGAATTTGCCGCCACCGCGCTACAAGCGATACTAGACGCGGGTTTTGAAGTCCCTCTAGTCTTAACCCAGCCGGATCGTCCCGCAGGTCGAGGCATGCAATTGCATGCTTCCGCGGTCAAGCAGCTGGCTTTGCAGCATGCAATCCCCGTTGCGCAACCAATCTCCTTGCGTCTTGACGGCAAATACCCAGACATCGCTGCCGAAGCGCACACTTTATTGCGCGCTACACCACACGACATCATGGTAGTAGCTGCTTACGGTCTCATTCTGCCGCTTTCGTGTTTGCAAATACCTCGCTTAGGCTGTTTGAATATTCATGGTTCTTTGTTGCCGCGTTGGCGCGGTGCGGCGCCGATTCACCGCGCCATCGAAGCGGGTGACGATGAGACGGGCATTACCATTATGCAAATGGAGGAAGGCTTAGACACGGGGCCGATGTTATTCAAACGTGCAATACCGATTTTAGGAGACGACAGCACCGCTAGTCTGCATGATAAGTTGGCAGACTTAGGTGGGCAAATGATTGTCGAAGCCTTGCAAAAAATCAGCGTCGCACCAGTAGCGGCGGAAGTGCAACCAAGATCAGGCGTCACCTACGCGGCCAAAATTAGTAAAGAAGAAGCAGCAATTGATTTCAATTTATCCGCCGCAACAATCGCACGCAAAATCCGCGCCTTCAATCCCTTTCCCGCCGCACATGCCAGTGTAGACAACACCGTCATCAAATTTTGGCGTGCTGAAGTCCTCGCTGGAGAATCAAACAGCACGAGCGGCAGCATCGTTGAATGCTCGGCCACGCAAGGGGTTGTGATTTCGTGTGAGCAAGGAAAATCTTTACTCCGCGTGCTGGAGTTACAAAAACCTGGCGGAAAACGCCTCGCAGCACATGAGTTTCTACAGGGTTTCCCGCTACAAGTCGGCCAAATGTTCCAAGCTCTATCCTAAAGGCCTAAGCGCAGTTGGCGCTGAGCTAACAACTGACGCAACTTGACACTTGCTCTTTGTCACAATGTCATTGCCAATGTCGCATTACAATAGCGCTTATAGGACTTACACAAGATTGTCCCAGCTAGAGCCTGCCCCCGAATGATTTAGTCGGGGGCGTGCCGACGAAGGCAGTGCTCTTCTGCTCGGCGCGGCAGCTGCAACGACGCTGGGGCGTTTTTGCGTAAGTCCTAGTTTATTCAAAAAAGCGTGGATGAATGCACGCAAACCTAGGTGAAGCGATGGACAATGTAGCGGACAAAGAGCAATTATCTTACGGTGCCGATCAATCGGGACTAATTTGCGGTTACCTCTTTGACCGCCAGCACGCAGGGCGTTTGCTCCACACCACGCAAGTACTCGATTGGCTCAGAGCACCGCAAGATAAAGAACGTGATGGCTTTCTTTGGTTGCATTTCAATTTGACGCACGCCGCGACAGAAAAATGGCTGCATGAACACACCGCATCACCTGATGAATTCTACGAAACCTTACATCAAGGGTCGCGCTCGACACGGATTGAACATGCCGATCAACATTTGATTGCCGTGGTCAATGACGTATTGCATGATTTCAGCTTCGATCCATCTGACATCGCGACTCTATGGCTGAACGTCAGCCGCCACGTCATGATCAGCGCCAGACGCAAACCCCTAAAATCGGTTGACCATTTGCGTGACGCGGTCAATGCTGGCGAGATTTTCCATTCACCGATGGAATTATTAACACATTTATTGCGTGATCAAGCGGATGTGCTCACAGGGATCGTGCGCAATGCCATCACCAAAATTGATGATGTGGAAGATCATTTATTAGCCGATCGCCTCAACAAAAAGCGTAGCAATTTAGGCGAATTACGACGCTTACTCGTGCGTTTGCAACGCTTATTAGCGCCAGAGCCAGCCGCGCTATTTCGCCTATTACAAAAACCTCCAGCATGGATGGCAGAAAATGACGTACACGAATTACGTCAATCGACCGAGGAATTTTCGGTCGTCTTAAGTGATATGGCATCGCTACAAGAACGCATTAAATTGCTACAAGAAGAAATTGCCGCACATGTCAATGAACAAAATAATCGCTCTCTCTTTGTTTTGACCATCGTCACCGTTCTGGCCTTACCCATCAACATCATTACCGGTCTCATGGGCATGAACGTCGGTGGCGTGCCATTGGCACAAAACGACGCTGGTTTTTGGATGATCGTCGCCATCATCGCCAGCTTTACCGGTGTTGCCGCATGGCTGGCATTTAAACCTAAAGATTGAATTTAGACTCAACACAAAACACTGCGAAGGACACAAATTAATGAACAGCTACATGGGATTAAAGCATTTGCACATGACATGTGTCGCATTGAGCGCTAGCTTATTCGTATTGCGCTTTGCTTGGCGCATGCAGGGATCGGCTTTATCGCAGAGAAAATTAGTAAAGATCGCGCCGCATGTCATAGATACCTGTCTCTTGCTGAGCGCACTCGGACTCGCTGTCATGGCGAGCATCAACCCCTTCGAACAAACTTGGTTAGCAGCAAAGATTATCGCTTTGTTGCTCTACATATTTTTAGGAACGATGGCGATTAAACGTAGTAAAACCCAGCGAGGCCAACTCATCAGTTTTGCATTCGCTTGTGGCGTCTTTGCCTACATCATCGCCGTTGCAATGACCAAACAAGTGATGCCGTGGATGTAGCAAGTACAAATGCGCGGCAACTTCGCCGACTTAAAAAATAGAAATCTAGATACGTTCAAAACAGGAGACACCATGACGACACTCACTAGGCTCAAAATCACAGCATGCATCGCCGCCAACTTAGGTGCGCTTTCGTATGTGCAGGCGGCGGAAGATTTGTCCACGCTGGCACAAGAATATCAACAAGGAAAAACCAGCGCGGTGCAATTACTCAAGCACTATCAAACACGGACAGCACAACGCAATCCTCGCTTGTCGGCCGTCACTGCCTTAAATAAAGAGGCGATGCAAGAAGCTGAAGCAAACGATAAATTGCCCCGTTCTAGCTTAGCTTTACAAGGTCTGCCATTGATGGTCAAAGATAATATCGCCGTCAAAGGCATGGTCACGACCGCTGGTTCTTTGGCGCTGGCGGAGAATAGGGCGAGTAGTGACGCATTCATCGTGCAAAAATTACGCGCGGCAGGCGCCGTCATGATGGGCAAAACCAATCTCAGTGAATGGGCGAATTTTCGTTCAACCAAGTCCAGCAGCGGTTGGAGCAGCGTAGGCGGTCAGACACGTAATCCGTATAACCCCAATAAAAGCCCCTGTGGCTCCAGCTCTGGTTCCGGCGCAGCGGTAGCCGCGCGCATGATTCCCGCGGCGATAGGAACGGAAACCGATGGTTCCGTGGTCTGCCCTGCCGCAGTCAATGGCTTAGTGGGCTTAAAACCCACTTTAGGTCTCGTCAGTCGCTCAGGCATAATTCCACTCAGCCATAGTCAAGATACGGCTGGGCCAATGACCTTGAACGTACGAGATGCCGCACTTCTATTAAATGTGATCGCTGGCACCGATCCGACAGACGCAGCGACAAAAGATGCCGATCGCTTACGTGCCAAGGATTACACCGCAGGTCTCGATGCCAATGCATTGCAAGGTAAACGCCTAGGTGTCGTAAGCAGCATGCTAAAGGGTTACGACAAACAAAGTTTGACCTTGTTTAAACGCAGCCTTGCGATTTTAAAAGCGCAAGGCGCAATCATTATTGAGCAAGTCGATTTAGGAAATTTGGCGCAAGCTGAAAAAGATGAGTTCTCTGTTTTACTCTATGACTTTAAATCCGACTTAAACCACTATTTAAGCACAGCACCATCCACCGTTACATCACGTTCGCTGACAGACATCATGCAATTTAACACGGCACATGCAAAGCAAGTGATGCCACATTTTGCGCAAGAAATCATGGTCATGGCACAAGCCAAAGGCCCGCTGAGCGATGCCGACTATTTACAAGCAAGCGCTAGAGCTAAACGACTCACCGGTGTAGAGGGCATCGATGCAGCACTCAAAAAACATCAACTCCATGCCTTGATCGCACCGACCACAGGCCCTGCTTGGGATATCAATTACAAGAAGGGTGATGTCATTACCGGCAGCGCCAGCTCACCAGCAGCGATTGCCGGTTACCCACATTTGACGGTTCCGATGGGACTGGTCAAGGGCCTACCAGTAGGCATTTCTTTCTTCGCTGGCGCATGGAGCGATGCTAGCTTGCTCAATTTAGGCTATGCATTTGAAATGGCGCGCCCAACATTACCCGCGCCTAGCATCGCTAAAGACATAGGCAAGGGCCAATAATCCTAGAAAATATCTGCAAGAAATCCCATGAGCTCGTTGCAAAAAAATGCTACGCAACGAGTTTAATTAGACTGAGGCAGCGCCTCCACCATCCACACTGTGGTGTCTGCAAATTGCTCAGGCGGCAGTGCCCGCCCAAGTAGTCGCGCAAGAAAAGTTGATCCATCTAGGCGCTTCAAAGTACAAATTGTTTCAACCAGTTCGTCAGCGAATAAAGACGCTTCCAACTGAGCTCGTATTTTTTGATACGCCGCAATGCTTTCGTGCATGCTTAAGACACTACTATTTTGCATCTCTTTTACATCACGAAAGCCAAAAATCTGTGCAGATGCCGGATTTGCACGTATGATTTTCTCCTTATGCACCAACAATATGCCCATTGGTATATGGGCAAAAAGTAGTTCTAATTCACTAGCAAGCTGCTTATAGCGATCCCGTCCCGAACGCAAAACGTCTTCGAAATGTTTGAATTCAGCTACATTTTTTTTATGTTCGGTAATATCGACATGCGTCCCCACCATACGCACGGCACGACCATGCGCGTCCCACTCCACCACGCTGCCAACCGACAACAACCAGCGCCAATCGCCATTTTTTGCACGCAATCTAAATTCGGCTTGAAACGGTAGTTTTCCCTGCGACTTAAAATGTTGTTGATACGCCGATTTTAAATTCATCACATCATCCGGGTGCAAGCTATCTAACCAAAAGTACTGCCAAAATTTCTCAGTATGGTCTCGATAATCGGGTGGCAAACCCAGGATTTCTGCAAATTCGCGGCTGAACATCCCGCGCCCGCTAGGAATATGAATATCGTAAGAGCCCAGTTTGATGCAAGCTAAAGCAGCATGCATGCGCACGTCGTTGACATTCACATGCTGCTCAAGCCATTTTCGGTCGCTGACGTCGGCTAAAAATCCATGCCAGATCACACTGCCATCATCTTGCTTGGACGGGGATGCTTCGCCGGATAAATAGCGCTCGCCTTGCTTCAAAATAATTCGATAATCCAAATGCCACACTTGTAAAGTTTGCGCTGAATATTTCATTGCCTCACGCAAATGCCCAAGATCATCGGGATGTACTTGCGTGAACAATGGCGCCGCATTGTCCTGCACTTCACTTGCCTGCACACCATGCACGTGCGCGATCGCATCACTAGCGTAAGGTAAGCTGCAACGTCCACCAGGAAAGCGCTGAAACTGAAAGAAGAAAATTTTGGGCAAGTCACGCGATAAATTTTCTAATACTTGATGACCAAGATGCTGCCGTTGACTACTTTCGTGGGTGCCACTCGACACGGTGAGTGCCGCCAATGTGCCTTGCATGCGCAAGACGCGATTTGCTTCATTTTTTTCTAACACCACGCCACGTGCCCGTATCCATTTCCAGCTACCATCGCGGCACAGCATGCGATATTCATCGTGAAACTGCTGGCTACGACCATCCACGCAAACACGCATAGTCTGCATCGCTGATTTCACATCATCCGCATGAATTCGGCTAAACCACTCATCAATATGCGAACCCCATTCGCCGCTGGCATAACCCAACAAATCTGGCATACCTGAGGAAAACGACCATTGATTGTCTAAGATATTCCAAGTCCAAATGTGTTCCCCAAATAGCTGCAGCAACTGAAGTTCTTGCACGCCCGGCAGCGCTTTATCTGCCGCGGCGATAGTTCCTAATACGCTAGGCTTACCAGAATCTGTATTGGCAAATGGACTTGAAGAAGCGGACATAGTGATAAGCTTAAAAGAAGAAAGGCAGCGTCAATACTAAAAAGTAAATTGAAAAGAAGATGCAAAAATCAAAGTCAAGCCACATACTGAACTTGTTTTCTCACTTTGTCACTGGAGAAATAGTCGCAATCTCAAATTCACTTTTTGGAATGCAAAAAAGTAGAATATGCCACCAAAACCGCAGTCATAAAATTTACCGCCAAGGCCAAAAAAACCCTTAAAATACTGAACATATGATCAGTATAAAATAATTACATGACGCCAGTACAACGTAAAATTATTCACTGCGACTGTGATTGCTTTTATGCCTCCGTTGAGATGCGTGATGATCCACGTCTACGAGAACTGCCACTGGCGATAGGTGGCAAGGCAGATCAACGTGGCGTTGTCGCCACTTGCAACTACGTGGCGCGTCGATTCGGCATACGTTCTGCGATGCCGACTTCACAAGCTTTGCAACGCTGTCCTGATTTGATCGTCTTAGCTCCCACGATGGAAAAGTATCGCATTGCATCACGCCAAATCTTAGCGATCTATCGTGATTACACCGCCTTAGTAGAACCGCTATCGTTGGACGAAGCCTTTCTCGATGTCAGTCATGCTCGCCAACATCAAGGCAGCGCAACACGGATCGCGCAAGAAATCCGCGCACGGATTGCCAAGGACGTGGGCATTACGGCATCAGCGGGCGTGGCGCCCAATAAATTTCTGGCAAAAATAGCCAGTGATTGGAACAAACCGGATGGCATGTATGTCATTTTGCCGGAGCAGGTTGATAGTTTTGTCACGAGCTTACCGGTCGCTCGCTTATTCGGCGTAGGGAAAGTGACCGCCGCCAAATTACAGCAATTGGGCATCATGACTTGCCATGATTTGCGCAGTTGGACTCTGCCTGATTTACTACAACAATTCGGAAAACTGGGTAGCCGTTTATATTCTTTATGCCGAGGCATCGATGACCGCGAAGTAGAACCGAGCTCGGTGCGCAAATCCGTCAGCGTAGAAGAAACTTATTCTCAGGATTTGCCGAATCTGGATGCCTGCCTCAATGAATTACCACTACTTTATGAGGCGCTAGTCAAACAGGTAGCACGCACCAATACGCAGCATCAAATTAACAAACTAAACATCAAAATCCGCTTTAAAGATTTTAAGCAAACCACGGTAGAATGCCGCGCGGATGCCTTAGACCGAGAAAAATTTGCCGAATTATTGCGTAATGGTTTCCAGAGAAAACAATTGCCAGTACGACTTTTGGGTTTGGGGATAGGGGTAGGGATAGGGATAGAAGAAAAATCAGCTGTGCAACAACTAGATTTATTTCCCTACTCGGATACGCATTAAAAATGCTATCTCAAATATGGTGCGCCAGACACGATTCGAACGTGCGACCCCAGCCTTCGGAGGGCTGTACTCTATCCATCTGAGCTACTGGCGCTTTGGGACTCTTAAGCGAAACGACGAAATCAAACTTGACAAAAGAGGCGCGTATTCTACCGCAAATTAAGCACAAGTTATGGCGCAATTCTTGACGAATTTGTGGATTTCTTGTGCTTTTGAACCGTTTCCACTGTGCAAAAACCTGATTTTTCATTCCAAAGCACCCGCTTTAGCTCTATAATCTGATGTTTTACGCCTTGCCAGATGTATTGTGCGGCGAGCGAACCTGAGATTATTTTTGCATTGAGGAAACCATGAGCGACGCCCACGACGAACACGAATCAGCGATTAAAACGCCTAAGCAACTTATCGTTGCCGTTCTTGCTGGCTTTATTGTGCCTATTTTGATTATTGTTTTATTGGTCAAATATGTGTCCAGTGATAAACAAGTTGGCGCTGGATCGAATAGTCAAACGCCAGAAGCCATTGCCGCACGGATCAGCCCAGTTGCTAACGAAGGCTTTACCTTCGTCGATGCAACAGGTCCCAAAGTATTGCAAACTGGCGAAGCGGTTTATAAAGCAGCTTGCGCAGCTTGCCACGGTACAGGCGCAGCTGGCGCACCCAAATTGGGCGATGCAGCAGCATGGGGCCCACGTATTGCACAAGGCTATGACACCGTTTTGAAACACGCCGTAGAAGGCTTGCGTGGCATGCCTGCAAAAGGTGGCAATCCAGATTTAGATGATGTCGAAGTCGCGCGCGCCGTGGTTCATATGGCGAACGCAGGCGGCGGTAAATTTAAAGAGCCTGAGGTAAAAGCGCCTGCAGCAGCCTCTGCATCTGCTGAGGCGTCTGCCAAGTAATTCTGCAAAGCTAGCGCATAATAAAAAAGCCAGTCAATTGACTGGCTTTTTTATTATCCTCATCGTGAAATGCGCAAAATGCAGTAGCGCAAAGTTGAGTAGGATCGCCCTTCTCGGCTTGCAATTCCTACTTCGCTTATTACAGAGATGCGGCAAGTTCAGCGCCCTCTTTGATTGCCCGTTTAGCATCCAACTCAGAAGCTAATGCCGCGCCGCCAATTTTGTGAAACCGTGGACCAGACTCATTTGCTTGTTGCGGCATTAACTCGGTCAATGACTCCTGTCCGGCACACATAATGATATGGTCCACCTCCAAAATTTGCGCCTTGCCACCGATGCTCACATGCAAGCCTTGGTCGTCGATTTTTTGATATTCA